>QNBU01000120.1 GCA_003644215.1 Planctomycetota bacterium | reverse complement strand
GTATTGGTTGACACAGAGCCATGTCAGATCCTGGTAGTAGGTTTCGGCATCTTCTTTTGTTTTGAAATAGCCGTCCTTGAGTCCGCGGTCGGCGATGGCACGGCTGACGCGGTGGACGAGTTGTTTAACGGAGTTTTCCCGCTGGCCGGAGTTGATGTCGCCGTAAAAATACTTGCTGACGACGACTTTTGTGGCGAGTTGGCTCCAGTTTTCGGGAACTTCGACATCTTTTTGCTCGAAAATGGCCTTGCCTGTCTCGTCGGTGATCTTCGCCTGGCGTTTTTCCCATTCAATTTCGTCAAACGGGTGAACGCCGGGGGTTGAAAATCGCTGTGCTATCTTAAGCCCTTTGCCTTTCGCTTGTTGCGTGTTTTCCCACGGTTTGTAGTCAGAATTGATCATACTTTCATTCGCTTCCGGAATCCGTTCACTGGACATGCTAACCTCCCTGTACCATACAAGATATAGAATATTTTTCTTTGACATAACAATATGTGGCCAATAGCTACTACGCTACTATACAGCGGGCGGATTGCGATGCAAGCGGTAATAATTAAAAAAAAGGTAAGAATTTTGTTAGTGCTTGAGAATACGAGAGTAACGGCTGATTTTTTTTTAGTGGGTAAAAATAACAAAATATATGTCATTTTGGCATGAGTTTTACGGTTGCTTGTTTTGAGATAGGTTAACGCGGCGAAACCGCAATGTATCGGTTGCTTATTGCTCAAAATGGCTGGGGTACTCGCGGCGCAGGCAGGATGCCCGCGTTCCATTAGCCGATTTGTCGTCTCTGGAAAAAGGCGACAGCTAAGGATAGAATGCCCGCTGTGTAAAGGCCGGAGTAGGTGATTGCCAGCAGCAAGTAGCTGGCGGGAATAGTTCCGCTCTCGTAAATCGCATCGCTGACCCAGAAAATTTGCAGGTTTGGGGTTAAGATCGATCCGATTTTGGCCCAGATATGCTGGTCGGCAAAGCGGCCGAAAACCCAGTCGCTGATGAGGCCGAGTAAAAAGATGCCGACGCAGAACGACAGGGTCAAGACCTCATTAAAACGGGTGGAAAAGAGGATTGCAAGGGCCACCAAGGCAAATAACGCAAGCAGCAGAAGCCCCGAAGCGATGATGTCAAACATCTCAAAATGGTTCTCGGCAGGATTGAAATGCCAGTCTCTGTCAATAAAAACCAAAAACAGAATGCCAAATCCGATGAAAATAGTCCCTAAAACGATACCGGTCGATGGGAAATTCCAATCATAAACAAAGTTTAGAAAAGCAGTTATGATAAGCGTTGCCAGAATAGCCGACCCCGCCGCAGTGATAACGGTCCAGTCGATCTCATCGCTGGCTGTTTCAAGGACGCCGTGCCGGATAGTCATTAAAAAAGCCATCGTGATCAATAAGTGGGCCAGGGCGACCGCCATTGAAACACCCAAAAACTTTCCGAGGACAAATGTTGGGCGGTTGATGGGTTTGGAAAGTACGGTTGTGATGGTTCCGGACTCGATTTCTTCGGTGATGGCGCCTGTCGAGGCAAAAACCGCGATGAACAATCCCGCGAGGAAAAGCGTAGAAAGCCCCAATTCACGCAGGAGCATGATGTCCTCGTCAAGGGTGTACATGCTGACAGCGGGAGCCAAGAGCATCAGAAGCAGGGAAAAAATGATGATGACCGCGTAGATGGGCTGCCGCAGCGTTTCGATGAATGTATTCTTTGAGATCGCTAAAAGTCGCAACAATGGTTTTTCCTTAGAATATAAGGGTTTAACAGTTTCATTAAATGTGGTATCATTTTACGCTTTATTAGCATTTTGTAAAGATGAAGATTGCTTTTTAGAGTAAGATTATTATAGTCTGTACTACTTTCAATAGAAAAAAGTTCGATGGTTAGCAGGGAATACAAATGAATTTATCGCCACATAAGGCCAAAACCGTTTCGGTTGTCGCTTTTGTTTTAAGTTTGTTCTTCTTTATCTTTACGCTCATCCTTGGTTTGTTCTCACGAACGCTGGGGATGTATCTGTTGAGTTGGCAGATTCTTTCCGGCGTTTTGGTCTGGGTGGTTCTGATTGCGCAGTTTTACCAGCGAACGCTCGCTGAGCAGGAAAAACTGGATATGGGCCAGTTGTCCAAGGCCGCCGATCAGGGGACTATTTTTAGCGGCACCGCCGACCGAATGGCCATGATGGCTGTGGCTCAGAAGCGATTGGAATTTCTGGAAAAGTGGGTGGTTCCCGTTTCTGCGATTCTGATTGCAACCTATCAGATCGTAATGGGGCTGTTGTTATTTAAGGGGAAAGTACTCGATGTGAGTCCGGCGTGGTCGGACCCTAAGCATCTGCTGCTGAGTGCTGTGCTGATGGCGGCGGTGTCGTTTATCGCTTTCTTATTCAGTCGATATGCCACGGGGATGAGTGCTGAGACCGAATGGAAGCCGTTGCGGGCGGGGGGCAGTTATCTTCTCGCGACCGCTTTGCTGGGATTTGCTCTGGCGATTTCTCTGGCGCTGGCACAGTTCAAGCACGCCCAGGGGCTGGCCATACTCAATTATGTTATTCCCTTACTGCTGATCGTTCTTGGCGTTGAGATTGTGTTGAACGCGGTTTTGGATATTTACCGGCCGCGTGTGGCAGGGCAGTACAGCCGCACCGCTTTCGACAGCCGTATCTTAGGGCTGTTCAATGAGCCGGGTGGGATTCTGCATACGGTGTCCCATACGATTGATTATCAGTTTGGGTTCCAGGTTTCGCAGACATGGTTCTATAAGCTCCTCGAAAAGGCGATTTTCCCGCTGGTTTTATTTGCTCTGGTGATCCTGTATCTGATGAGTTCGTTTGTGGTGATCGGACCCGGGCAGGCGGGTGTTGTGGAACGCTATGGGATTGCTGTGCGGGACTTGGCATCGGGTTTACATCCAAAATATCCCTGGCCGATTGAGACGGTTTTTGTGCATCCGGTCGATCGGATACAAAAGATCACAATCGGTTACGCAGGGAAACAGACCGATGAAAAGGCCTTCCTGTGGGGCGTAAAGCACTACGAAGAAGAATATAATCTGTTGGTTGCGGTTCAGACGGATTCGTCGGATGATGGCGATGGTGCGGTTCCGGTTAGCATCGTTCAGGCGAGCGTGCCGGTTTTGTACCGTATTTCGGATGTTCGCAAGTATATCTACAATCACAAGGATTCGCGCCAGCTACTGGAGGCAATCTGTTATCGTGAATTGACACGCTATGCGGTGAGTGCGAAAATTGAAACAGATGATACAGAGTCAGGCGGCCAGCAAAGTCTTTTGGGGGCCGGACGAATGGCGGCGGCCAGCGAATTGAAGCGGCGCATTCAGGATGCGGTCAACAGAGCCGATCTGGGGGTCGAAATTGTTCTTCTTGGCTTGCAGGGAGTGCATCCGCCGCCGGAGGTAACGAAGGAGTATGAAGAAGTAATCGCCGCCGTCCAGGAAAAACAGACAACCGTGCTTAATGCACTGGCCGAGAAGAATAAAATCATGATCGAACTGGGCGGCTCCATTGCTGAGGTAGATGCCTTGTACAATCTCGCATTAGAGTTTGAGCGATCGAAAGAGCAGGGCAAGGAGCAGAGGACTGAACAGCTAAGAAACGAACTTCAGGCGGCGTTTGGGAGTGTGGAGGGGAATGTTTTCAGGATATTGCGTCAGGCGGAGAGTTATGCGTTTGAGCAGGTCAATCTTGCTCAGGGCGAGGGGCTTCGCTTTGACGGGCAGCTAAAGGCCTATCATGCATCGCCGGAGATTTACAAGAAATTGCAGCGACTGATGACGCTCGAAGAAACACTCGAAAGTATCCGCAAATATATTATTGTCGCCGACAACGAGGATGCCTTGATCTATATTGTTGACTTGCAGGAAAAACTGGCGCAGTCGCTTTATGATATGGATTTGGGACTGGAAGAAAACTAAAAGAGAGTTCGTAGTTAAGGATTTGGCCGTTGGCCAATACTATTTTATTCACAGGGAAAAAGTATGAAGAATTTTTGGACAATTTTAAGTGTGGTGATCGTTGTTGTGATCTTGTTGCTGTCGTTGGTTCTGTATCAGGTTCGGGAAACAGAGACGGTTATCGTCGTGCGGTTTGGCGACCCGGTTCGAAAAGAAGAGCAACCGGGGCTGAAAATGAAATTTCCCCAACCAATCGAGGTGGTGCATCGATTTGATTCGCGCAGCCGCTTGTTTGATGATACCCCGATAGAAGAGATAAGTCCCGCCGGCGGTGAATCGATTATTCTCAAAAGCTATGCCGTTTGGGCGATTGCCGAACCGGGTGTCTTTTTGACAGTCATTGAGGATGTTGAGAGGGCTGAGGATACCCTGTACACCCTTTTACGCAAGGCGCAGAATTCTGTGGTCGGTAAGCATTACTTTAGCGAATTTGTGAATACCGATCCGGATAAGATTCAATTTGAGCAAATCGAAGAAGAGATTCTCAACGAGATTCGCGGCGAGGCCATGCAGGCGTACGGTATTGCGATTAAAACTGTTGGAATTAAGTTACTTGATGTTCCTAAAGATGTTACGGCCAAGGTCTTTGAGCGGATGAAAGCGGATCGAAACCGTAAGAGAGATTCCATTCTTGCCGAGGGCAACGCTAAAGCGGAACGCATCCGAAGTGATGCCGAGGCCAAACAAAAAGAACTGCTG
>QNBU01000119.1 GCA_003644215.1 Planctomycetota bacterium | reverse complement strand
ATCAATGACCTCAAGGTCGCTATCGTCAACAAAAATGTATCTCGGTTGTCCTTTGACAGCCAAGCCGAAAGTGACAAAGATGCGCCTCTGGCAAAACTGCTGGGCCAAAGCTACACCATCCAAATTTCGCCGACAGGTCAGGTCAAATCACTGGACAGCAAAGACGCTGTGGCGGCCGTAACGACTCCCTATGAAAAGAAAATCGTCAAGGGGCTTCTTAATAACAAGGCCATTGCCAGGCGACACCAGATAACCGCATTGTCAAAAGCCCCGGCGGGCGGACTTTCCCTCGAGGATACCTGGAGTGAGGTTGTGCCTTCTCCACCGGGACTGCTGGCTCCGAAGTCTTATGAAAAAACATACACATTGGCAACCCTTGACGAGACAGTTGCCACCATTGAAATGACCGGCGGCGAAAGCGCACAAGCCGCCGAGGGCGACACACAGTCCGCCGGCAATATGGGCATGTTCGCCAAGATGTTCGACAATGAGGATGACTACACCGGAACCCTGAAGATCGACTTGGCAACCGGAGAGGTTCTCGCATCTAACGAGACGCTCATCAGCACTTACATCGCCCAGGAAATGCCCGCAAACGGCGACCCCGATAAAGGCCCCGATGTATTAACCATGCAACTTACCGACCGTGTCCAATTAGAAAAGCTGAATTGAGCATCATCCAGGATTTGATTTGAAAGGACACGCACTGTGAAAGCACTTCACTTTGGGTTGGTTGTCATGGGTTGCGTAGTGTGCCTGGCCGGGTGTCAGGATTCCGCGAAACCATCCTTAGATAACTGGTTGCTGGTTTCGTTTGCCGAAGGTGTTCCTATCACCTATAAAATGGTATCCGAGCGAAAAACCGAAATCGACATGACTACGGGCGACCCTAAGAAAAAGTCCCGCCCGCAGACAACGACGGAAAAACTTGAATTAGTAATGGTCTATACCCCCGTCGAGGTCGATCCGTTCGGGCTGTCCACTCTGAAAGTTGACTGCCAATCAGTCAAAGTAACCCGTTCGGGCTTTTCCGGTAAGCGAAGTGCTTCAGACGCGATGAAATCGCTGACCGGTCAAAGCTTTACCTTAAAGCTCACACCCACCGGAAAGATCGCCGACATCAGCGACTTAGAGCGCATCGCCAAAGAACTCGGAGCGGCCTCGTTTTCTGACCGCAAAAAAGGGACACGCATCAAAAACCCAGATATGATCGGTGATTTTCTGGCGATGCAACGGTATCTCTGGAACGCCGGGGCCACAATCTCCAATCAACTGAACCTGCGCGTTGGAGATACCTGGCAGAGTCAACAGTCAATCCCCTGGCCGGTTCCGATCTATCCGCCGCCGGCCCGGATGACGACCTACACCTTAGACAGCATCTCCGACAACGACGAGCAACCGCGCAAAGCCGCCATCACCAGCGTTTACACGCTAAGCGAAACGCCTATCCAAGAGTACATCCGTCCCTATGAAAAGGGAAAGTTCCAGATGCGGGGGATGTTTGGTTTTCTGCGGAACTTTCAATTCAAGCATCTCGCCGGCGGCGGCAAACAACTCTTTAATATGGACGACGGGCTTGTTGAATCCGACACCCAGCAGTACCTGTTAAATGTCAATGCAACCTTTATGCTGCCGCTGGGCGACTCGCTGCCGGTACTGACCGTCGATCAGAAAATATCGATTGAACGAATTGAGAGCAACTAATCTTTAACCACGGAATTCACGGAAATACACGGAAGTTTTTTTCGTGTCATTCCGTGCTTTCTGTGGTTTATTTTTTGGAAGGTGCGATTTGGAACGCAAAAACCTCTGGGCGCCGTGGCGCATTAAGTATATTCAGGGCATCGACAAACAAAGCGACTGCTTTCTGTGCGACTGTCTTTCCACGCCGGATAAAGACCGCGACAATCTCGTCCTGTGGCGGACCGAACACGCGATGGTCGTCTTTAACAAATTCCCCTATAACAACGGCCATCTGCTAATCGCACCGGCCCGGCATATCGCAACGCTCGATGACGCAAGCGACGCCGAGATGCTGGGGTTGATGAACTTGGTGCGCGATTGCCGGAAAGTGCTTTCGCTGGCCATTAAACCGCACGGCTTTAATGTCGGGATGAACTTCGGACGATGCGCCGGAGCGGGCCTGCCCGACCATCTGCACATTCACATCGTCCCCCGCTGGAACGGCGACACCAACTATATGGCCGTCTGCAGCGACACCGATGTCATCAGCCAGGGACTGGACGAACTCTACGAGCAACTAACTGAAATCAGTCAAACCGAAAACCTGCCAAGATTGTAGATTTGAAATTTGAGATTATTCATAATATGACTTCAACACTCGCACAATATGCTGTTACAGAAAATACCAGCCGGGGTCGGCTGCATGATGAACCGCCCCACCGGTATCGCGCCGCTTTTGAACGCGACCGCGACCGGGTCATTCATTGTGCTGCGTTTCGGCGACTGGAGGGCAAGACGCAGGTCTTTACCACCGGCGTCAACGACCAGTACCGCACGCGGCTGACACACACCATCGAGGTCGCCCAGATCGGGCGGACGCTGGCCCGCTGTCTGAATCTTAATGAAGCCCTCACCGAGGCGATCTGTCTGGCACACGACCTGGGCCACGCTCCGTTCGGCCATAACGGCGAGCATATCCTCAACAGTCTGATGAAAAACCACGGCGGGTTTGAGCATAACCGCCAGTCGGTGCGGGTCGTCGATTTTATCGAGCGGCCCTACCCGGACTTCATCGGGTTGAACCTGTCATTTGAGACGCGGCTGGGCTTAATGAAACACGCCAGCCCGTATGATAGACCGGACACCGTGGGCGATTGGCCCAAGCATCCGACGCTGGAAGGACAGATCGCCGACATCGCCGACCGCATTGCCTATAACTGCCACGACCTCGAAGACGGCCTGCGGTCGCGGCTGCTCGATGAAAGCCAGCTTGAGGGGTTGTCGCTGTATCAACAGGCCTGCGAAAAAGCACAGATGGATACGATCACCGACACTGTTATCCGCCGAACGCGGCTGGCAAAAACAATGCTCGACATCCTCGCCAGCGATGCGATTGAAGCCAGCGGTGCCAACTTAGCCGCGTCCAGCATCGAGAGCGTTGAGCAAGTCCTGAATCATTCGCAAATGCTGATCGGTATCAGCGAAACAGCCGATGCAACCCTGCAACAGCTTGAAGCGTTCCTGATGCAGAATATGTACCTGCACCCGGCCCTGGCCGAAACCACCCAAAAGACAAAACAGTGGCTCAGTGAATTGTTTGAACATCTGATAACCCACCCAAATAAAATGCCCCGTTACTACCAGCAAATGATCGACACCGAAGGCCTCCAGCGAACCGCCTGCGACTACATCGCCGGAATGACCGACCGCTACTGTTTGAAATTGGTGCAGGAGATTGTATAATTGATAAAGAAACGCAGGGCCGTTCGGCACATCTCTACGCAGCATCTGTAAAAAGCTGGGTGCAAACAGGGGATAAAACAGGCCTCGCAGAGGCCGTTATGTTGTCCCACAACACATGAGCCCGCGCAGCGGGCGGTATGTTGACTCGCCACGATTATGCCGCCCCCTTGCTTTGACCTGTTGGGGGATATCCTGTTCCGGACGCTTACGCGTCCGGCTAACTCACTTTTGCCCCTTCGGGGCTTTGGTGTTATCATGACGGTGTTGATTTTGATTTGAACTGGACCGGTCTATTCGGCCAAAAATCTCTCTCCGGCTCTGGCGTTGGCTTCTCTGGCTCGTTGAATATCCATTTCCTCGAACGATAAAAAACGAGAGGGGGGTCCCTTCTTTTCCTTCTTCTCATTCTTTACATTCTTGTTAGGTGTGGCGATGTCGTGACGATCTGGTGACGAAGTTGAGGCGAAGTTGAGGCGATCTGTGCAACCTCATTGTGAAACATTTTGTCGTTGGATTGATAACTCTCCCAGTTACAAATGGTTATCAGTCGTCCGGTCTTTGAGCTTTTGTTAATAAGAAATCCCATCATTTCAAAATGTTTGATGGCATATCGTATTTGGAACAGTGAAATGCGTTTGCCGATTTTTTCTTGGATGCTGTTCAGTGAGGTGATCATCTGGCCGGGTTTGCAGTGGTAGGGTCGGCCGTTCCATTGCCATTTGGCTTCGGCGTGATTGGCCATCAGTAAAAGTGTGATGAGGATGATTTTTTGTTCGTTTGTGCCGCACTGCCAGAGCGGGTCGTCCAGCAGGCAGCGGTAGAGTTTGATCCAGCCATATGAGGTGTTCATAATTTCCTTTCGAGGCAGATGGCCGAACAAAAGCGCGTCAGCGCGGGCCGACCGATGGGAATGCGAGAGATGCCAGGGTTTTCGAGAATCATTGGCGTTATATCGGGCGGCTCGCGCCGCTCCGCTTTTGTTGGGTTCATGATAATCCTCCATTTGATGTTTCATTTTTTTGTCATCTAAACACTATACTGTGTATTTGGTAAATATCAAACTATTTTTATGGTTAAATTGCCGTATTTTCATGTTTCTTTTGAGGGGCAATGTTTCTATACTTTTGGCAATGAAAAAAGCTGAACTTTTGACAACCTGTTTCGGATTGGGCAAACTGCCCATCGCCCCGGGCACCTGGGGATCGCTGCCGCCGGTGGAGGTGCATATGGTGCTTGGATACCTCTATCCGGCGGCGATTGTGCCT
>QNBU01000118.1 GCA_003644215.1 Planctomycetota bacterium | reverse complement strand
TGGCGATGGATGCACCGGGGACATTCAGCCATAGTCTGCTGATCGGTTCCATCGCCGAAGCGGCGGCTGAATCCATCGGCGCCAATGGTCTTTTGTGCCGCGTCGGGGCCTACTATCACGACATCGGAAAAACCCATAAGCCAACCTATTTTGTCGAAAACCAAATGGGGTCAGCCAGCCGCCATGAGCAGCTTTCACCGGCCATGAGCCAGCTCGTTATCGCCGGACATGTCAAAGACGGTATCGAGATCGCCAAAGAGTTCGGCCTGCCCGCGGTACTGCGGCAGTTCATTGAAACCCATCACGGCACGACGCTGATGGAGTATTTCTACCACGAAGCCAAGAAGAAGCAGGACGATAAACAAGGCCCGGTCTCCGCTTCAGAATTTCGCTATCCCGGCCCCAAACCGCGATCTAAGGAGGCGGCTATCGTGATGCTCGCCGACACCGCCGAAAGTGCCTGCCGCTCACTGGCCGACCACACCCCGGCCAAGGTGGAAACACTTGTCCATCAGCTCGCGATGAAACGCCTGCAGGACGGGCAGTTTGATGAATGCGACCTGACATTGCGAGAACTAAGCCGCATCGAGGCCGGTTTATCAAAATCGCTCGCCGCACACCACCACGGGCGGATCGCCTATCCCAAGGATGAGGAAAAAATCGAACCCAATGGCAACGGAAACGCCGCTACCACAAAGCAGACAGAAAACAACGGCTCCAAAAATGCTGACGGAGACTTGACCGCATAATATGAATGCCCCCGAAAATCATCTCAAGGTTCAATTTGACCCGCAAGTGGCGAATCTGGGAGCGAATTTGTCGAAGCTCGAAAAACTGGTGCGGGCGATCTGTAACAAGTTCGGACACCCTGACGCAACGGTCCATATCGGTATTGTCGATGATGCGGGAATCATTGAGGTCCATCGTCAGTTCCTGCAAAAGGACACGGCCACCGATGTCATCAGCTTTGATCTGAGCGACGAATTCGAGCCACAACCGACATTTCAGATCATCGTCAACGCCGAAATGGCCGACCGTCAGGCGATAAAACGCGGACACAGCACCGAAGCGGAGCTGGCCTTGTATATCACTCACGGACTATTGCATAATCTGGGGTTTGACGACCTTTTGCCGGAAGATGCCAAAAAAATGCATGAAACCGAAGATGCCATTTTACAAGAGTTTGGTTTTGGGATAGTCTATCACAAACAAAAGTAAGCGTTCGCAATATAGGGACCATGAATGAACACCAATAAACACGAATTAAAACTAAACGCAAAAGACGCCAAAGGTGCAGGGGTCGTGAGAAAAATAGAGATAAAGACTTCAGGCCTCAGGTCTCAAACCTCAAGTCTTTTTAATTTGTGAAAATTCGTCCGCCGCGGCGGATTCGTGGTTCTTTTTCGTGTAAACAGATATAAACAAGAGCATATTGATTAGGAGTTGTATTGGTGGACGATGTTGGTTGGTTGATTTTATCGCTTTTTGTTCTGGCCCCCGTGTCGGTGTTTTTCGGTCTTAATGCGCTTTCGCTTCGCTGCTTTTCACGCCTGAAACTTCAGGACGCTTTTCGCGAAACCGGAAAAGAATCACAAGTCGATACATTTATCGATAACACCGAGATAATGACCCTGGCAAGCGGCCTGATGTACATCATCGCCAATACCGCCATCCTTTTTATTTGCATCTTTCTCTTTCAACGATTCCTCTTTCAAACTCCATACGGCCTGCCCGTGTTCTTTTTGGCGGCCTGTATCGTTGAATGGCTCGCCCTGATTATCCTGCACACATGGGCCAAACACACAGCCGAAGCGGTTTTATCGCGAACCTGCACAACGCTAAAGTTTTTTGCGGCCGTTACCAAACCAGCGCTTGTATTTTTCAAGCTGCACGATGAGTTTGTCCGTCGGCTGGCCGGAGTGCAGGACGCCGATCCCGAGCAAATGCAGGAAGAACGCCAGGAGGAAATCCTCAGCATCGTTGAGCAGGGCCGCATCGAGGGCGTGGTGGATGAAGAGGAAATGGAGATGATCGAAAATGTGCTGGAACTGGACGAGACGGCCGCCGAGGAGATTATGACGCCGCGGACCGATCTGATCGCAATCAACATCAAAGATGGTCTCAATGGTATTCTTGAAACGATTCGGGATAAGGGGCATTCACGCATTCCCGTTTATGAAGAGACCATCGACAACATCATCGGGCTGGTCTATGCCAAGGATTTGCTGACCGAGATCGGCAAAGACATTAAGTCGTTCAACCTCAGAAATAAGATGCGTAACGCCTATTTCGTGCCGGAAAGCAAGCCGCTGCGGGATTTGCTGCATGAGTTCCAGAACCAGAAGCTGCATATTGCCGTGGTGCTGGATGAGTACGGCGGGACGGCCGGCATTGTGACGATTGAAGACATCCTCGAAGAGGTGGTCGGTGAAATCACGGATGAATTTGAAAAAACGCCCGCCGAACCGTTTAAGCAAATCGACGACCTGACATTTGAGGTCGATGCGCGGATGTATATTGATGATGTGAACGAAGAGTTGGATATCGAACTGCCTGAAGATGAGGATTATGATACCATCGGCGGGTTTGTCTTTTCGCATCTGGGGTACATCCCAAAAGCAGGCGAGACATTTGATTATGAGAACCTGACGATTGCCGTAACCGCCGCCGGGCCGCGTGTGGTGAAGAAATTGAAAATCAAAAAAAATCCCATAGACGATCATGCGGATTAAAGACGCCGCCATCTGTCTGCGCACGGTCAATTACTCCGAGACCTCCCAGGTCGTTACGCTCTTTACGCGGGAAAACGGCAAAGTAGCCGCCATGGCCAAAGGGTCGCGGCGGATAAAATCCTCATTCGACGGCCCCATCGAGGTGTTCTCGTTCGGTGAGGTGATGTTCATCACCAAAGACTTCGGCGGGCAATTAGCGATGCTGACCGAATTCAGCCAGCAGCCAAGATTTCGCGGTTTCCAGCGAAATCTTTATATGCTCAATGCCGCCCTGTTCGCTGCCGAGCTAACCGAGCGATTCCTCGAAGATCACGACCCGCATCCGGAGCTGTTCGACAAATTCCAAAAGTTCCTGGAAACCCTGCAGCAAACCAACGCCGAATCCGAAATTCTGGCATGGCTGATTCTCTACCAACTTCGGCTATTAGAAGAAACCGGCCTGGCCCCTATGCTGGATGCCTGTGTAAATTGTGGACAAACCCGCGTGGGCACGGCCCACCCTACCTACTTCTCCAGCAGCCACAACGGCCTGCTGTGCGCAGACTGCGAAATGGCCTTTCCTGAAAAACGGCTGATCGACACATCAATGCTCAACATCCTACAAAACCCCGCCAAACTGCCAAAAACAGAAATGAAAGATTTAAACAAAATCGAGAGCTTGCTAATCTATCACTTCACCGAACTCCTCCACAAACCCCCAAAAATGGCAAAGTATTTTGGCTAACTTCCGATTTTCTTGCAAGCCATTTCGATATATTGTGGTTCATCGGGTCCATGAGAAAAAACGGCTTTGCGTGGCGTGTTTTATGCCCTCCGATCATTTGGAAATCTAATTTTCCACAAATTTGCTTGCAAAACCGCTGCTGGCTCTGTAAAGTATCCGCCGCTTTGGTTCGTAACATCAGGTAGCGGGCGATTAGCTCAGTTGGTAGAGCAGCTGACTCTTAATCAGCGGGTCGTGGGTTCGAATCCCCCATCGCCCATTTTTCTAAATCCTTGTAAGGCAACGCTTTACAAGGATTTTTTTATGACCGCTTTACAGGGTCAAAAGCCATTGTAACTTATTTTGTAACTTATAGAACCGCCGGTTTAATGGAAATCGACTATTTTAGTTACAAGGAAAGACAAAAATGGCTAAGAAACGACACAAACAAACACCGTCAGACCTGCCCGGATTCTTCTACCAACGCAATGGACGCTACTGGTGGAAAGCCCAACTGCCCGGAGATGACAAACCCGAAGCACGGCCGCTCAAACCGGTGGGGGCTAAGTACGCCACAACCGACCTCTATGTCGCCGCTGAAGTGGCGAAAAATCTGTACCAAGAGCACATCTATGCAACCGCAACGGATATACCACTGGGACAAGCCGAGACCCTTGCTTCACTCGCCGCGGCATACCTTCACTTCTGTAAGCAGTATTATCTGGATGCCGACGGTAAGACGACAAAAGAAGCCCAGGAGATTGGTTACAGCCTCAAACCGCTAACCGAATTGTTTGCCAATCGGGGTGTCAATGAGTTTGGACCCCTGCGGCTGATCGAAGTGCGGGACCGAATGATCCATGATCGGGATTGGTCCAGAACACTGATCAACCATCGCATCGGACGGATCAAACGGATGTTTAAGTGGGCGGTCTCCCGACAAATGGTCTCACCCATCGTCTATCAGGGATTGCTGACCGTCGAAGGCCTCAAACGAGGCCGCACGACCGCACGCGAAAATCCAAAACGAAAACCGGTCGATGATAAGTATGTCTATGCGATCCTGCCCTATACAACGCCGGTGGTAGCGACGATGGTCGAATTGCAACTGCTGACTGGGATGCGGCCGGGGGAAATGGTGCTTATACGGCCGTGTGATATTGACCGCAGCAATGAAGCCGTCTGGCACTACACTCCCGAAAAGCACAAAAATGCCTACCGGAATATCGAGCGGATCGTGTCCATTGGGCCGCGGGGGCAGGAGTTGCTAACGCCCTATTTGCTGCGACCTG
>QNBU01000117.1 GCA_003644215.1 Planctomycetota bacterium | reverse complement strand
TCTGTACATGTACGAATCCACTTGACCACAGGCGGACCTATTGACAGATTAGGCACAAAGTGCCCATCCATTACATCCACATGCACTATGCCGGCGCCGGCGCCGGTCACTTGCTGAATCTCCGAAGACAAATTCGCAAAATCCGCGCTCAGTATGGATGGGGCTATCTCAATCGTCCCCGGTTTTGGAAATCGTCTGGGCACAAATATCTCCCTAAAAAATCGCGGGTCTTCGCAATATTATACTCGAAGACCCGCGCAAAACCACTCATTTTTGTGATTATTTCTCGTCCAGAATCTCCAGGCATTTGAACTTTTTGCCTTCGAGAAATTCCAGGCTGGCTCCGCCGCCGGTGGAGATATGGCTGACCTGATCTTCCAGGCCCATATTCACGATCGCGCTGGCACTGTCGCCGCCGCCAATAACACTGCGAGCGCCGCCGGTGGTCGCCTCGGCCACCGCCGTTGCAACCGCTTTGGTCCCTGCGGCAAATGGTTCCATCTCGAACACGCCCATCGGACCGTTCCAGACAATCGTTTTGGCACCGGCCAGTTTGGACACAAACAGCGCCTGTGTCTTCGGGCCAATATCCATCCCCTGCCAGCCGTCGTCAATGTCCCCTTCGACAACTTTTTGTTCCGCATCCACCTTAAAGTCGTCGGCCACCACGGTATCGACCGGCAAAACAATTTCGCAATCCGCATCAGCGGCCTGATCGACCAGCGACGCGGCCGTATCAAGAAAATCATTCTCGCACAAACTATTGCCAATCCGCTTACCCTTCGCCTTAAAGAAAGTGTAAGCCATCGCCCCACCAATCAGGATCATATCCACCTTGGTCATCATATTTTCAATCACGGCGAGTTTGTCCGACACTTTCGCGCCACCCAAAATCGCAACGAAGGGCTTTTGGGCATTTTCAACGGTTTCACCAAGAAACTTCAATTCCTTTTCGATCAGATAACCCGACACACGGGGTTTACCCTCCATTATACAGGGAACCGTGTACATCGAAGCGTTGTCACGGTGAGCCGTACCAAAAGCGTCGCATACATACACATCAGCCAAATCAGCAAGCTGCTTGGCAAAGTCATCTTTGGCCTGACGCAATTGAGCATCTTCCTTAGCGGCCTTGTCCTTGATGGTTTCGGGCTTATGAAACCGCAAATTTTCCAGCAGCATCACATCGCCGGGCTTTAATGCCGCCACACTGGCCTTGACTTCATCACCAATACAATCAACAGCCATAATCACATCTTTGCCCAGCAATTCACCCAAACGCTTCGCCACGGGAGCCAGTGAATACTCCGGTTTCACCTCGCCCTTGGGACGACCCAGGTGGCTCATCAGGATCAACGCTCCGCCGCCGTCTAAGATATGCTGAATCGTCGGCATCGCCTTGGTGATACGGCCGTCATTGGTAATCGTCTGGTTTGCATCCAGCGGCACATTGAAATCGCACCGCATCAGGACGGTCTTACCTTTCACATCAATATCTGCAACTGTTTTTTTTGCCATCGTTCTACCCTTATTCTGTTCAAACAAAAACCCGCAGTAACGCGGGCTTTTGATTTGATTCTTGTTCATTCGGCCCGAATGGGCGTTTATCACTTCTTACAGAGCGGCAAGCTTTGCAATGATGTCAACAGTGCGGTTTGAATAGCCCCACTCGTTATCATACCAGCTAACGACCTTAACGGTCTTGCCCTGAACCATCGTGCAAAGCGAATCAAAGATGCTCGAATCAGCACAGCCAACGATATCACTGCTGACAATCGGCTCATCGCAATATCTCAGAATACCCTTGAGCGGGCCTTCTGCGGCCTTCTTAACAGCAGCATTAACTTCTTCAACAGTCACTTCCTTTTCCAGATCGACTGTTAGATCTACACAGCTACCGGTAATGACCGGAACACGCAGTGCGTAACCATCCAGTTTACCCTTCAATGCCGGCAAAACAATTCCAACCGCCTTGGCAGCGCCAGTGGTCGTCGGAATAATGTTCTGAGCCGCTGCACGAGCGCGACGCAAGTCACTGTGAATCTGGTCACAAACATTCTGGTCGTTGGTATAACCGTGAACTGTAACCATCATCCCTTTTACGATACCGAAAGCATCGTTCAGTGCTTTACTCAGCGGAGCCAGACAGTTGGTGGTGCAGCTTGCATTTGAAACCGACTTGGTGGCTGCGGTAATCTGGTCGTCATTAACGCCCAGAACAACTGTCGCGTCGATGGCGTCCTTGGCCGGAACGGTCAGAACAACCTTTTTAGCACCAGCGGTGATATGGTCTTCATAGCCACCCTTAGGTGATGTTTTTTCGCGGAAGATGCCGGTGGCCTCAACAGCAACATCAATTCCCATCTCGCCCCAGGGCAGTTCGGCGGGGTTGCGGACAGCGGTAACCTTTACGGCTTTGCCGTCGATGACGATGGTGTCGTCTTTGCCTTCAACAGTACCGGCATAAGGACCGAACACGGTATCATATTTGAACATGTGGGCCAAACTCTTCGCCGGGGCCAGGTCGTTAATCGCGACCAGTTCCATATCATCACGCCCCATCAGAATGCGAGCGACTGCACGGCCAATACGACCAAAACCATTAATTGCAACTTTTGTTGCCATCGTGAAACTCCTTTGTTTCAAAAACATTAACTTTTCTATTTAGACACACCGCCTCCGCTCTTGCAGAGACATAACGGAGCAGGTACTCTATGGACAAGCTCTCAAATTGTCAAGAAGTTTATCAGGAATCGCTCTTTTTTGCACAAGACTATCAAGACCCTGTATGTCGCACGCGATACTCATCACCAAGCCCTATCAATACGGATTTCGAGGATTTTGCGGGTTTGGTCGGTCATTTTGGCTTGTTCGCACATACGGACGGGCGCGACCCAGAGGATTTTTTCGGCATCGGCGACAACAAAAACCCCCGCCTTTTTCGTCCGGGGCAGTTGCGCGTCAATCAGAAATCGTCCGACTTTCTTTTCGCTGGATGCTCCAATCGGCCAAAAGCGGTCACCATCGCTGCGGCCACGAATCTCAACCGGCCCGACAACCTTATCCGCATCGAACCACTCGACACCGGAGTCTTTTATTTTTTTGAGTTCCTCGATGTCCGCTTTCGACCGTTCAACTATTTGTGATGAAATCCGCCACGGACCAAACCGGATCGTATCGCCAATCTCCAATCGAGCCGCCTCCTCGCAGGGTGGGCCATGCCCACCACACTGCCCTTGAACGATCCTCGAGAAAATCAAGTTCCCATCAAATACCTTAACAGCAATGTTTTCGGGCAGTACCAAACGACCCCGCTTTTTACCAATCAACTCTCGAATCATCTCGAAATGCTCGCGCTTATACCGCCGTAATCCCACTCCCAGTTTGACCAGCACTTCACGGATTACCTCGTAAAAAACCCATGCGGTGACATCTCTCACCTGCTCCTGTTTAAGAGTAAATTGACCTGCTTTCAGGTTACAATCCCCCTTGTCAACAATGGTTCGAGCAAGTTTTTCCGTGAACAATTGAAACCTTCGACTTGCCAGTGACAGTTTTTCCAGTTTACCCACGATTATATCGGACTCATCCAATCCCGTAGGGTGGGCCGTACCCACCACACCATCTTTCAATGTAGGCAACAGATGATGACGAATTCGGTTGCGTGTGAAATTCACATCCGCATTCGAGGCATCCTCTCGCCATTGAATGGAGTTGTCCTTGCAATATTGAATAATCTCTGCCCGTCGCAGCCCCAGCATCGGACGGATAAACTCGGCCCCATAGACCACAGATACCGGCCAGATACCGCACAGGCCCCGAAAACCTGTACCCCGCATCAGCCGATGGATCATTGTCTCAGCCAGATCGTCCTTGTGGTGGGCCGTTGCGATTGCATCACAACCGTTCCGCTCGGCCATTTGCGCCAGTGTTGACAGTCGCAGCACCCGGCCGGCCGTCTCAATCGAGAGTTTATGTGATTTGGCATACGCTTGGACATCAACCCTCTGTGAAATAACGGGAATAGCCAACGATTGCCCAAGTTGGATAACAAATGCTTCATCCGCATCCGATTCCGCTCCACGCAGACAGTGATTGATATGGGCAATGACCAACCCACACGGCAGACGCCGGTGCTTTTTGAGCCCAACCAGCACATGGGCCATCGCCACCGAATCCACCCCGCCGGAAACAGCCAAAAGAATTGCCGTCTCCCCCTGCATCACGGGGAACTGTGTAATCCACTGAAAAATTTTCTTTCTCAGGATGCCCTGCATAAAGGATCAATCGTCAATAAACAATAATCAAAAAAAAGGTCTGCTTCCTTGATGAAAACAGACCCTGAAAAGTCATTTGCTCCAATTTGTCTCTGCGTTTTTCCGGGGCTTACTCTTCCGGCTGTATTTCGGGTCTTGGCTTGGACAGTGCCGCAACTCGTTCTTTCGCGAACTCGACATTGTCCGAATAACGCGATTCCTTTACGATGGCCAATCGATACAGCGCCAGCGCCTCTTTCCGCATCCGCAGTTTCTTATCCATCACCTTAGCCGCACGAAAACGAGCCGGATAAGTCGTTGCCTCGTTCCACTGGAAAGCTCGTTGATAATAAACCGCCGCCAGTTCATCATTCTTCAGGTATTCATAAATGCGACCGGCCTTATAAGCCGCGTCGTCGATCTTATCACTGGTTGGGTACTGCTGAATCAGTTGGTTAAACAATCCCAGCGC
>QNBU01000116.1 GCA_003644215.1 Planctomycetota bacterium | reverse complement strand
ATCGGCCCGTTGTTTGCGGGCGTCGTGGCAGATTGCGTGAAGCAGGTGGGTCTTGCCCAGACCGACATTGCCATAGAGAAACAGCGGATTGTAGATCATACCGGGGTTCTGGCTGGTGGCGATACAACTTGCGTGCGGCAGCCGGTTGCACGGTCCGACAACAAAACTCTCAAAGGTATAATCCGGGTGCAGACGAACATGTTTGGCCGCGCCCGTCTGCCGGGGATCGGGCCGGGTGCTGACATCGAAAAAATTGACCGACACCAGATGGCCCGTGATATTCTGGGCCGCTTGCGTAAACGACGCCGCACAGCGATCCTGCAGGTACTGGGCGCAGGACTGATCCGGGCAGGCGATCTGCATCAGGCCGTGGTCAAATGCGGTGATGTGCAGGTCATCGAACCAGGTACGCACATTCACCGGGTCGATGGCTTTGACCCGGTCGAGGACATCGTTTAGAATTTCAGCCGTACTTTGTTTGATCACAGTGTTCCTTTTTTAGTCGTTTGGACGCCTTGGGCGAATTGAGACACCAGACTCTACATATCCACCGCCCGCTTGTCAAAGGATTTTGCCTAAACATTAGCGGACAGGGGCAAAAGGGGGTTTTACGAAACTTTTTCGAGGAGGGCGGCGAGGGCTTCTTTGGCCGGAACATTGCGCCAGCCGTTGGGGGTTCGCCATTTCAGGTCGTTGTTTGTCTTGAGGTGGTTTTCGACCTTGCGGCAGGCCAGGATGACGGTGGCGTGGTTTTTGCCGCCCATGGCCCGTCCGATCTCCGGGTACGACATCTTGGTGAACCGCCTGTTCAGATACATCCCAAACGCACGAGCCAGAGAGGTGGTGCGGTCTTTTTTCGCCGAATAAATATCTGACACACTGACTCCGAAATACGCCGCCGTAACCGAGACAATCTCGGAATTATGCACGACCGGGTCCGTCCGGGCGATATGGTCGGCCAGTACCTGTTGCGCGACGGTCAGGGTCGTGGCCCGTCCGCTGAGCGAGCCAAAGGCCGCCAGTTTGACCAAAGCCCCTTCCAGTTCACGCACGCTGGCACTGATGCTGCCCGCGATATAGTCGATCACCTCCTGTGATAAGTTCAGCTTCATCCCTGCCGCTCGCTGGGAGCAAATTCGGCGTCGTGTCTCAAAATCCGGGGCCTCCACCCGCACCACCATCCCTGAGACAAACCGATTGACAAGTTTCTCGCAGAGCTTGCCGATCTCTTTGGGGTGTGCGTCCGAAGCGAGAATGATCTGTTTTCCGGCCAGATCAATAGTGTTAAAGGTATGGAGAAACTCTTCCTGCATCGCGTTTTTGTTGGCAAGAAAATGAATATCGTCGATGGCCAGCACATCGAGGTTTCGCAGTCGCCGCCGAAAAGCATCCAGCTTGCGGGTCTTGAGCGCGACGACATATTGGTTGGCAAACTCTTCGGCGGATAAATATGACCATCGGCAGTCGGGTTTACCGGAATAAATCGCGTTACAGACCCCTTGCAGCAGATGGGTCTTGCCCACGCCATAGCCACCATGAAGAAACAGGGGGTTAAAGGGGCTTTTTTCTTCACGGGCCAGCGTTTGGGCGGCGTTAAAAGCGAGTTGGTTTTTCGGGCCAACCACGAAGGTGTCCAGTGTCAACTTGAGGGCCTTTTCGCCGGCGGCTCGTTTGGGCCCAAGCGGCGTCCGCCGCAATGAATTGACGGCGCGTTCGGTTTTCTGGTGTTCCATGATGGGTTTGTTGGCCGGTTTTGCGAGTTTTCCGTCCACCTGAAACCGCAACGGTGACGGCATACCAAACACTTCCTGGACGGCCTCTGAAATCATTGAAGCAAAATGTCCCTGGATCCAGTTGCAGATAAAGGGATTCGCGGCGGCGACCTCGACATGGTCATCTTTCATCACCAGTCGCGTGGCCTCCCTGAACCAGACCTGATATTGCGTGTTGCCAACTTTTTCGGCGATTCGTTCGCCAACCGCACTCATTTCATCCGTGAAAACTGCCTGCATAGCTAACCTCTCCCATTTCCCATATAGGAAGTTTCGAGTCTTATTTTGTCAAATCTCCTAATGCCAAGTTGGCCCAATGTTAGGGGCTTTGAAAAACGGTTGCAACCGGCTTTTTTGAAAATACTTTTCCACACCGAAAAGGTCTTCGTGAATACGCAACTTAGACGCGAAAAAAAATTATTCTTAACAGAGTTCTAACAAGACAGATGGCGTTTGTGGATAACCTGTGAACGCGGTTTGAAATGCACCTGTTTGCCAGTCATATAATCACAGCATTTTCAGTATTGGCAGGGCCGAAAGCGGACGAATGAAGCGTTTTTGCCGCTGCCCGTGGACTCATCTGGAAGATTGTGGGTTCCATTCTACGCTTCTGCGGCGCATAAGTTACTCTGTGAATCTCTAAACGAACCAATTTTTCAATTTAGAGTGGATTTTTGCGCCTATTTTGGGCATAATAGTTCACTTGTCTCAAACTGCTCTGTAGAGAAGTTCATTATATGTCGTCCCTGTCGGGGGCTTAAAAACGGGAAGAGTCTTTTACCGGGGGTTTTGCCCCCGGCCATTGTATAGCGATTTTTCGGTTCTCATTGAGAATAAATCTGCGGGAATCCGTGAAGTTTGCAGTTAAAAACGGGATATATTCTATGTCTTCAAAAAAAGTGATGGTTTTTGATACGACGCTGCGGGACGGTGAGCAGGCCGCGGGCAGTCGGCTGGGTGTGCGCGAAAAGCTCGAAGTCGCGCGACAATTAGCTCGATTGGGCGTGGATATCCTCGAAGCGGGATTTCCGATCTCGTCGCCAAAAGACTTTGAAGCGGTCGAGCTGATTTCTAAGGAAATTCAGGGGCCAGTGATTTGCGGGCTCTCGCGGGCGATTGCGGCTGACATCGACACTTGCGGTAAAGCATTGGCCAAGGCCAAACGCAGCCGCATCCATACGGGACTGGGTGTGTCGGATATTCATATCGCCGGAAAGTTTGCCGACGATAAGTACGGCAAGACACTGGCAGAGAAAAAGGTCAAGGCCATCGAGATGGCTGTTGCGGCGGTTAAATGCGCCCGGCAGTACACTGATGATGTGGAGTTTTACAGCGAAGATTCCGGTCGGGCCGAACCGGGGTATCTGTATGAGATGCTTGAAGCGGTCATTGATGCCGGGGCGACCGTTTTGAATATACCGGATACGACCGGCTATGCAATTCCGTATGAGTTCGGGAAGCTGATCAAACAGATTGGCGAAAAGGTTCCGAATGTCGATAAGGCAACCATTAGTGTTCATTGCCATGACGATTTGGGGATGGCCGTGGCTAACTCGCTTGCGGGTGTGCGGAATGGCGCCCGTCAGGTCGAGTGTACCATCAACGGCATCGGCGAACGCGCCGGTAACGCGGCGATGGAAGAAGTCGTGATGGCGATTCGGACGCGACAGGATTTTTTTAATGTTGATACCGGTATCAATGCCACAGAGTTTTGCCGGACGAGCCGGATGGTGGCGGATTTGTTAGGGTTTATCGTGCCGCCGAACAAGGCGGTCGTTGGCGGCAACGCCTTTGCACACAGTTCGGGAATTCATGTCGATGGTGTCTTGAAAAAACGAGAGACTTATGAGATTATGAAGCCCGAAGATGTCGGGGCGCAAAAGACCAAAGTGGTGCTGACGGCGCGGACGGGACGGCATGGGCTTCGGCATCGGCTCCAAGAGATGGGGTACTCGTTGTCCGCCGAAGAACTGGATCATGTGTATGAAAGTTTTTTGGTGGTGGCCGACAAAAAGAAAGAGGTGTTCGATGAGGATCTGGCGGCACTGATTGGCGATGAAGTTCGGCAGGTCGGCGAA
The DNA here is from genome assembly GCA_003644215.1 of Planctomycetota bacterium. Lineage (GTDB taxonomy): Bacteria > Planctomycetota > Phycisphaerae > Sedimentisphaerales > Anaerohalosphaeraceae > 4572-13. Next base: position 895 of record QNBU01000116.1, on the reverse strand, counting down.
GCGTATCATCTGGACTATCTGAATGTTACCAGCGGTACGGGAACACTGCCGACGGGTGCGGTGAAGATTCGCACCGCCGACGGCGAGATACTGCAAGCAGCGGCTTGCGGGGACGGGCCGGTGGATGCGGCGTATGAGGCGATCCGTCAGGCGACGGGGCAGTCGCCCAAGCTGGATCATTACAGTATTCGCTCGATCACCGGCGGTACCGAAGCGATGGGCGAAGCGACAGTGCGAATCGAAAGCGAAACGGGCCGGGTGTTCATTGGCCGAGGTGTGTCAACGGATATCATCGAGGCCAGCGCCAAGGCGTATGTCGATGCAATCAACCGGATGGTTGCGGTGGCGGGTGACGAAGAAACGAAAATAGAATTGTAACGAAGAAAACTAACCACGGATTTCGCGGATTAACGCGGATTATTTTAAAATAATTACAGATGGTTTGATGGCAGAATCTGATTTGTTACATTCTGATTTAACGCATAAGATTATCGGGGCTTCCATGGAAGTGCATCGAACGCTTGGAGCCGGTTTTCTCGAAGTAGTTTATGAAGACGCCTTAGCAGTCGAGTTTGGTATGGTGGATATTTCTTTTGAAAAGCAAAAGCCGCTGAGTGTGTTCTATAAAGGACATAAAGTCCGAGATTATGTGTGTGATTTTCTGGTTGAACAAAAAGTGTTGGTCGAGCTGAAAGCAATTAAATCTCTGACTGCAACAGAAGAGGCCCAGCTTTTGAATTATTTGAAAGGCACCGGTTTAGAATTAGGTTTATTGATTAATTTTGGAGAATCGTCTCTGAAATACAAAAGATTTATTAAAACAAATCCGCGAAAATCCGTGTAATCCGCGGTTTCTTTTTTAATTAATTCGTGTTTATTCGTGTTCATTCGTGGT
>QNBU01000115.1 GCA_003644215.1 Planctomycetota bacterium | reverse complement strand
TCGCGAAACGATGCCCTCCGGGCGTAGGCATTTCGCTTTTATGCGGGCTGCGTCGAGCAGGAATAAAAATCGCTTCATCAGCCGCCAACTCCCCCATCGCATGATGCGCCACGCGAAGATGGCCGGTGTGAATCGGATCAAACGAACCGCCGAACAAGATGATTTTTTTGTGTAACCGCATTCTTAAATTTCACATAAATCTGTTGAAAACACGACTGTAACTATAACGATGCAAGAATTTTTTTACAAATAATTAATTTTTTTAACTTTTTTTTTCAGCGGCTTCAATCTGCAATCAAAAAAACAACTCTTAAGAAATGTTTCTACTGACTTATAAACAACCACCGCCGTATCATTTTAAAAACTTTGCGTATAATTAACTCTAAGGCCGTTTTGAAAGCAAATTTTGTTTTTTCTTTTTGAGCCGCCGCACACAGCAAAGCCAACGGCACGCAGTAAAACATCTTAACGCGTAATGCCTATAACAAGTTAACGACCAGATACCAAGGATGCTTCGACCGCTTTTTGTTAAGACAATACTGTTTTTTTGTCGATAACCATGTATAATAGTTTGCAATGGAATGTAAACTTATACAAGTAACTTTAGGAAAATAATCGAAAGGAGGTGATTACAGTATGGCAAAGAAAAAAGCTAAGAAGAAAGTGGCTAAGAAAAAGGTTGCTAAGAAGAAAGTAGCTAAGAAAAAAGTAGCTAAGAAGAAAGTCGCTAAGAAAAAAGTAGCTAAGAAAAAAGCCACGAAAAAGAAAGCCACGAAAAAGAAATAACGGTGCGAGTTCATACTCCACTATTGTGGTAACAAAAGGAAGGCCTCTCATCCACTTTGAGTCCTTCCTTTTTCATTTCACCCAACCTTAAAACCCTGCCAATCTGGCATACTGCAACATTGTACCGTTCGGAGTTCAAGCTTTAGCTTGTTTCCGCTCTTTACATAAACGCTACGACTCCCCCAGTACCCGCTTGCTCCGCAGTAGATGGTGATAGTGCTGGGCAAAACGGTGCGATTCATCCCGCACAAACTGAAACAACTTTCGGACAGCGGAATTGGCCGGCAGTTTCAGCGGCTTGGTGTGTCCATAAACATAAATAATTTCCTCTTTTTTGGCAATCGACGCCAGGTTCGGCATTGGCGCATTCATCTCGCCAAAAACTTCCTGTACAGCACCAAGTTGCCCGACGCCGCCGTCGATCAGTATCAAATCCGGCCACAACTCCTGCCCCGCCATAGCCCGTTTATAGCGGCGGGCAACAACTTCCTTCAAACAGGCGTAGTCATCAACCCCCTTGACGGTCTTAATTTTGAAACGCCGATAGCCATTCTTAAACGGTCGCCCGTCGATAAACTGCACCATCGAGCCGACCGTATCCGAACCAGCCAGATGAGCGATATCAAAACCCTCAATGATACGAATCGGCTGGGGACTTTTCAAGATCGCCTGAAGCTTCCCCATCGCCTCGGCTGGGTCGCCGGCAAACACTTCCGGTTGAACATTGCCCTCGACCGTGCCGCGCTTATCGAGATTTTCAATCAGGCGGATTCGGTCGCGATACATCGCCGCAGCCTCAAAATCCATCAATTCGGAGGTCTGGCTCATCTGTTTAGTGAGCTGCCGCAGCACCGTCGAGCGCTTGGATTGCAAAAACTTCACCAAATCTTTTATCTGAAGCCTGTAATCATCTTTTGAAACCCGGTCACCGCAGGGGGCAGTGCATTGCTTGATGCTGTACAGCAGGCAGGGGCGAAAAAATCGGCGTTTGTCGTCTTTGTCGCCAATATCCAGCTTGCAGGTTCGGAAGCGGTATATCTTTTGCAGTACGCCCATCACCGCCCGCAAATCCCGGACATTGGTAAACGGACCGAACAGCCGGCTTTTGCTGTCCTGCGGATTGCGGGTGATATACACGCCGGGAAACGCCTGGCGGGTCGTGATTTCTAAATACGGGAATGTCTTGGCATCTTTCAGGTCGGAATTGTACGGCGGGCCAATATCCTTAATCAGCCGGGCTTCCTGCAGGATCGCATCGACTTCGCTTTCGGTTTGGATATAATCAACTGAGGCGGTTTTGTGAACCATTTCCACAATCCGTGGGCCGCGGCTTTCGGCCAGCTTGGCCCCCGGCTGGAAATAGCTGCTCACCCGACTGCGCAGATTTTTTGCCTTGCCGACATATAACACTTTCTCGTCGGCGTCTTTCATAAAATACAGACCCGGAGCAGACGGAAATCCGCGAACAAGCTCTCGAATGCTATCCGGCCTCTTTTTGGATGCCTTTTTAGCCATTGGGGCTATTGTAGCGGAAAAGACTAAAAAAACAAAATCAGATGACAGGAAATGAAATAATGGGGCACACCCACTGTAAATCTCGTCAAAAAAGTAAAAAAAAGCTGGAAATCACGGAAAATTTCGCTAAAATCCCTTTCAATGAAATTTATACTGATTGACAAAATTACTGAACTGGAACCCGGCAGACAACTGTCAGCGGTTAAGAGCGTTTCGCTCGCTGAGGAATATCTGGGCGACCATTTTCCGGCGTTTCCGGTCTTGCCGGGCGTGTTGCTGCTGGAAGGACTGATCGAGTCGGCCTCGTGGCTGGTGCGGCAGCAGCAGGATTTTGCGAACAGTATGGTGCTTCTGGAAATCGCGAGAAATGTAAAGTATAAAAGTTTCGCCGCACCGGGAATGCAGGTTCAGTACACGGTAACAAGCTCTGGTATTGAAGACAACACCAGTAGTTTTAAGGGTGTCGGCGTCTGTGGTGATAAGCCGATCGTCGAGGCCAAGCTGACACTGCGGCATTTTAACTTAGCCGATGACAATCCGAAGCTGGCCCACATAGACGGAACGATTGTCGAAAATTTAAAACAGCGATGGAATTTACTGTACGCAGGATAAAATAGTAAGAGTTCAAGCTTTAGCTTGTTCAAAACAAACGGCCTGAAAAGCCAATATAATATGACCCGGGGCAACGCCTTGGTTTCCGAGAACAGACGACAATGCACCGCCCTGAAAGGGCAGCATAATATTTTGTCTGTTTAACTGTACAAGCTTACTAAACACGAAAATATGTAACGGAGGCAAATGAATATGGCAATGAGCCGCGATGAAATTTTTGAAGAGGTTAAGGAAGTGCTGATTGACGCACTGGGACTCGATGACGATGAAGTTACCGCAGAGGCCACACTGATGGGCGATCTGGGTGCCGAGAGTATCGATTTTCTGGACATCATCTTCCGTTTGGAAAAATCTTTCGACATCAAGGTTCCGCGGGAAGAACTCTTCCCCGCCGAAGCCGTTCTGAACAATCCGGATTTCGTAAGCGGCGGAAAGCTGACCGAAAAAGGACTGGCGGAGCTGAAAGACAAGATGCCGCATACCGACCTGACCGAGTTTGAGAAAGACCCCGATGTCAACAACATCGCCGACCTGTTCACAGTGGACGCGATTGTAAACTTCATCGAAACAAAGGTCGCTTAGTTTCTCTGAAAGCAATAACGCACCGAAGGTGCAGTATATTATAGCCCAGGGCAATGCCCTGGGTTTGGTTTGTCGCCGATAACATCTCGCCCTGTAAGGGCAGAATAAAAGCGGCCCTTTAACTACGAACTACGAACTAAAAACTACGAACTAAAATAATGCGTTGGATTTGGATTGACAAATTTCTGGAGTTCAAGAGCGGAGAATCGGCCGTAGCGTTGAAGAATGTCTCACTCGCTGAAGAACACCTGCACGATCATTTTCCTGGCTTTCCGATTATGCCGGAGTGCCTGATGATTGAGGCAATGGCGCAGACGGCGGGCATTTTGGTCGGTGAAGCACGAAACTTTAAAGAAAAGGTCATTTTGGCAAAAATCAAAAAGGCCGCTTTCTATCACTTCGTCCGTCCCGGCGACACCATCACACTCCATGCCCAAATTGACTCCATCGCCCCCGAAGCCGCCAGCACCACAGGCGAAATCAGACGCGGCGACGAACGCATCGCCCAGATCAGCTTAATGTTCAGCCATATTGACAATAACCTCGCCGGAGCGGAGTTCCCCGAAGAAAACTTCGTCTTCACCGACATGTTCAATTCGTTGCTGACTGGCTTTGTCGAAACACCCTCGGAGCAAGGCCAATGACCCGTCGTGTCGTTGTAACAGGTACAGGTGCCACTTCAGCACTGGGACTCACCGCCGACGAACTCTGGGACGGACTCCTTGCGGGCCGTTGCGGCGTCAAAAAAATTCAGGCCTTCGAGCCAACTGGGTTCCCCTGCCAACTCGCTGGCGAAGTACCGGACTATAAAATACGCAAATGCGTCCCAAAGACACACCGCAAAGCAACCAAGCTGATGAGCCGGGATATTGAAATATCCGTCATTGCCGCCGACGACGCGGTCAAAAATAGTGGACTCGTTACCAAAGCAACCGACCCTGAAAACGCAACCCTTACACCCACCCGAACAGCCATCAGCTTCGGAGCCGGGCTGATCAGTTGCGATATCGGAGAGATAGCCCAAAGCGTCGAAAAAGCGACCACCGACGGTGCATTTGACATCCACAAATGGGGAACCGATGGATTGCAATCCTTAACCCCGCTGTGGCTGCTGAAATACCTGCCCAATATGCTCCCCTGCCATATCGGAATCATCCACGACATTCAGGGGCCAAGCAATACGATTACCTGCGGCGAAGTAGCCGGCCATATCGCGATTGCCGAAGCCGCCAGCACCACAGGCGAAATCAGACGCGGCGACGAACGCATCGCCCAGATCAGCT
>QNBU01000114.1 GCA_003644215.1 Planctomycetota bacterium | reverse complement strand
GTTCTGGAAAAAGATTATTGAAAAATACGAGTCGTTTGAAGGCGGCAATCCCAAGGCGGTTAAGGGCGGGCATAAGAACTTTCTTGAAAATGCCGTCATGCTTTTTTTTCAGGCGGGACATGAGCGACAGGCACAGCAGATTTATCGACGGTTGCAAACGGAGCATTTTTATAACCCACAGGGGTTCAAGCGGACGGAATACACGGTGCCGATGCTGTCTTTTTTGCGGGGCCGGCTCAAAGATGAATTACAAGGGGTTGGCATTCAAGACGCCATTGAATTTATCGTGTCGGTACTGAAAAAGAGTTATTTTCATTATGCGATTCATGCCGACGATGACGCGGCGGGGCAGGAAAATATGGCCCAGGAAATATACGATATTTATCAGAAGAGCATGGGGGGCGATGAACAGGGGCGCGTGGGGCTGCCGCCAATGGTCTGGTTCCGGTATCAGGCATTCGCCTTATTTCTGAACGACCCGGCGTATCCTGAATATATGCGTTCAAGTTTGATCGGTCGTATTCAGGTGGAACGGCCGGATTTGTTTGAGAAGTTAAGAAAACAGGAAATCCAGTTCATCGAACAAATGGAGAAACAGCAGCAGGAGCAGGAACGCTGAAAAAAGAAACCGCGGATTTCCACGGACTCTTAAGCCCTGTTAAAAAGTCCGAGGCAGTATGCGATGTATCCGCCGTAGCAGATGAGCAAAACAGTGCCTGTGGGTTTCGATATCCTCTTGAAAGCCAAGGCGATGGCTGAAAATAGTACGAGCATAACGATCATCAGCCAGTAAAAGCCCCCGATCAGTTCCGGCTGGCTCTCAATGGAATAGGGTTTGACAAGACCGGAAGCGCCGATCACAAGCAGCGTGTTGAAGATATTCGATCCCACAAGATTCCCCACAGATAAATCGTCGTGGCCTTTCAGTGCGGCGATCAGACAGGTCAGCAACTCCGGGAGGGATGTACCCACCGCGACGATAGTAACGCCAATGACAGTCTCCGACAGGCCCACATGTTTCCCAATGACCTCGGCACTGGCAACGGTGATTTTCGCGCCGCCAGCCAGGAAAAGAAGACCGATCAGGATCAGCAGTGAGCTGGTCCATCGTGTTTTCGGTTGATGGGGTGCGGCGTGTTCAATCGCGGATTCCTGCTCCTCTGTAATATGGATGTCTTTTTGAGCGCGTTTGCGTTCCGAACAGATCATAAAAAGAATAATCCCTACAAACAAAACGAGCAAAACGATGCTTTCGGTGTATCCGACCTGAAGATTGTAAAGGACTCCATAAAGCCCAAAGGAAATGGCGAGCATAATCGGAATATCGCGTCGCAGGGCGGCTCGCGGAACGGTTATTGGGCGGATGATCGCACACAATCCGGCAACCAGCGCGAGATTGGCGATGTTTGATCCATAGACATTGCCGAGAGCGATTCCCGGCTTGTTATTCAGTGTCGCCTCGATACTGGCGGCGACTTCCGGGGCGGAGGTTCCCATCGCGACGATGGTCAGGCCGATGATGAGCGGACTCATACCGAGTTGCTTGGCGATAGCGACGGCGCCATCGACGAGCCAGTCGGCGCCCTTGATTAAGACGAGCAACCCCACCGGCAGGAGTATGATCGCCCACAGGAGCGACGTGTGATTTAAGAATTCAGCATATTGGGGCCAGATCAAGCTCATAGCGGTGACTGTAGCGTATATCAACACAAAAAACAACCCCGGCTTTTTTCAAGGACGGGGTTGTTGCATATTTTTAGTGGGTCGTGGTTTATACTTTGCCGATGATCAGGGTGCAGTTGTGCCCGCCGAAGCCGAGTGAATTGCTGAGTGCATACTGCACATCGACATCGCGCGGCTGGTTTGGAACAAAATCCATCTTTGGGTCGCAATCTTCGCTGACGGCTTGCAGGTTGGCGGTTGGGTGGATTCTTCCCTTTTCAATTGTTTTTGCACAGGCGATTAATTCGACGGCGCCGCTGGCTCCGAGCGAGTGGCCCAGGCAGCTTTTCGATGAACTTACCGGGATGTTGTAGGCGCCGCTTCCGAAAACCGATCGAATCGCTTTGCTTTCACCGGCGTCGTTGAGTTGGGTGCTGGTTCCATGCGCATTGATGTAATCGATTTTTTCAGGGTTCAGCTTGGCCTGCCTGAGGGCGATTTCCATTGCTTTTGCCGCACCGGAGCCGTCCTCTAATGGGGCGGTGATATGATGCCCGTCGCCGGTCGCTCCGTAGCCAACCATCTCGGCGTAGATTTTGGCGCCTCGTTTTTTGGCGTGTTCATACTCTTCCAGAATCAGTATTCCGGCGCCTTCGGCAAGGATAAATCCGTTACGGTCTTTGTCAAACGGACGGGATGCGAGTTGGGGTTCTTCGTTTCGGGTGCTGAGCGCTTTGAGGGAACAAAAAGAGGCCAACCCTACGGGGGTCAACGCTGCTTCCGATCCTCCTGTGATGCAAATGTCTGATCGGCCCGTTAACACATTCCAAAATGCTTCGCCAATCGCATGACTGGCCGAAGCACACGCTGTTACCACACACAGGTTGGGGCCTTTGAGGCCGTACTCAATGGAAATACAGCCGCAGGCCGCATTGCCCATCAATTTGGGGACACAGAACGGCGAAACTTTCCGAGGGCCTTTGTTCAGCAGACGAACATGCTGATCCTCGATCTCCTTGATGCCTCCGATACCGGTCCCCACAATGACACCGGCGCGGTGGGTGTCTTCTTTCTCGAAGTCCAGACCGCTATCTTTGACGGCCTGAACAGCCGACGCTGTCGCCATTTGCGTGAAACGGTCCATCCGTTTGGCTTCGCGGGCATTAAGATACCGTCCCACGTCGAATGCTTTTGCCTCACCACCGATTTTGACGGGGTATTCAGCGGTGTCAAAGGATTCGATGTAGGAAACCCCACTTTTACTTTGACACAGTGCCTCGAACAATTCTTCGTGGGATTCGGCTATCGAAGTAATGCATCCCAGACCTGTAATAACAACTCGACGATCGATCATGGTGTTCCTTACGCTTCTTTTTGCTCGTTCATGATCTTTGTGATATAGTCGATTGCGGCGCCAACGGTCTGAATCTTCTCAGCTTCCTCGTCCGGAATGCTCATATCGAATTCATCTTCGAATTCCATAACCAGCTCCACGGTATCCAGAGAGTCAGCATTTAGATCATTAATAAATGATGTTTCAGGTGCAACTTCACCCTTATCAACGCCCATTTGTTCACTTACGATTTCAATTACTTTTTCCTGAATGTTTACATCGGCCACTTTTTAATCTCCTTAAATCAAAAGAGTTACTGGATTTCAATCCGTTTCTACATTTCTTAGCTTTGGCGGTAATATACCGGCCAAGTGAAATGTTTTCAATCTTTTTTTGACAAATTTCTTACATCGCCATCCCGCCGTCCACACAGAGAACCTGACCGGTAATGTAACCTGCCTCATCAGAGGCAAGAAATGCGACAGCACGGGCGACCTCTTCCGGCTTGCCAAATCGCTTCATCGGGACAACTTTTTTAGCTTCTGTTTTGACCACATCGGGGAGTACTTCGGTCATTTCGGTCATAATGAACCCGGGAGCGATACAATTAGAGGTAACATTCTTTTTTCCGACTTCCCGGGCGATGGACTTCGACATTCCGATTAGCCCTGCCTTGCTGGCGGCGTAGTTCGCTGAACCGGCCTGCCCCATCACGCCGGCGACGGAGCTGATATGGACAATTCGTCCGAATTTATTGCGAATCATTGAGCGAGCCGCGACGCGGGTTGCGACAAAGGCGGCCCGCAGATTAACGGCGACGACCTTGTCAAAATCCTCATCATCCATTTGGATCATTAAGCGGTCGCGGGTAATGCCGGCATTGTTAACCAGAATGCCGACGCCGCCGTGGGCTTCCGCTAAGTCCTGAAGCGTTTGTGTCAATTTTTCTGTATCTGTAATATCAACCTGACAGGTAATCACCGAATGACCGGCGTCGGCGGCAACTTTTTCAAGTTCCGCAAGTTGTTCGCCATTGAGGTCCAGACCCGCAACTTTGCGCCCCTGGTTCAATAATTCCAATACAATGGCTCGACCGATTCCCCGGGCGGCGCCTGTAACAACTGCTAATCGTTGTTCTGGCATCTTCTTATTTCCTTTTTGAAAAGTTTTTTGTCGTCTCTGTTCACACGAGCCAGAGCCGTCAATGAGTTCAATTTTATTATTCAACAGAATCAAGGAACTTTTGCAGTGATTCCGCAGTACTGATATTCGTAACCTTTGTCCGGCGATTGATGCGTTTCATCAGACCTGTGAGTACACGCCCGGGGCCGATTTCATAAAAGCTCTCAACACCTTCAGCGAGCAGCTTTTCCATACATTTCTGCCAGAGAATCGGCTGAATCAGCTGTTTGACCAATCCATTCCGAATGGTATTGGCATCGTTGTAGTATTCGCTGTTTATGTTTGCGATAACCTTCATTTCCGCCGGGTCTTTAATCGGGCAAGATGCCAATGCTTTTTCGAGTTCTTCGGCGGCGGGGTTCATCATTTCTGAATGAAAGGCCCCGGCGACACTGAGCGGGATGGCTTTTATAGCTCCGTATTTTTCCGCCAAATCAGCCGCCCGACGGCAAGCTCCCGTCGTTCCACTTAAAACGATCTGCTTAGGGCAGTTAAAGTTGACCGCGACCAACAACTCGCCTTGTGATGCTTCTTCGCACAGCGAAATGAGCTGTACTACGTCTAAGCCCAGAACGCTGACCATCGAGCCGTCAGAATCGTCTG
>QNBU01000113.1 GCA_003644215.1 Planctomycetota bacterium | reverse complement strand
TGCGGTGTCCGCAAAAAAAACATTGAAAACAGTGTCAGTATGACTATACTGATCCGGTTCGTAAATCGTGTAAGAAACAAGGATTTGACTAAAAAAACAGGTGGGCGTATGCATTTAGTGAAGTGGACTCGGAAAAACATGCAAAAAATTATGGTTTTTGTAATTATTTTCTGCATGGTTTCGTTCGTAATCGGCTCGGTCGGGCTTAAATTGATGGTTGGCATCTTCGGCGGTAACACCCAGTTGATCGCCACTTATGGCGAACAGCAGAAAATAAAATCGCCGGATTTTATCCAGGCACAGAACGAACTGGATGTTTTGCGGATGCTGATGGCCGACCGGCTCCTGATGGCCCAGTCCGGCAGCGGGACGACCGGGCCTTTGCTGGTCCATCTTTTGTTCCCGGATTCAGAGTTTGCCGGCCAGATCGCTCCACAAATGAAACAGGCGGTCCAGCAGGGACAGCTTCCGATTTCCCAGGGTGAATTGGACGATTTTTTCCAACAGCATCCCGAACGACCGGAGATAGTGTGGTTGCTCCTGAAAGACGAGGCCCATCAGGCCGGGTTTGCTGTTGCGGACGAATCGGCGGGGCAAACACTTCGTTATGTCGTCCCTCAGATGACCGGCAACCAACTTGACGCGGCAGGGCTGGTTAACCAAATCATCAGCCGGAACAATATCACTGAGGGCCAGATACTTCGCATCCTTTCGGACCTAATGAGCGTTATGGCTTACGCCGAGAAGGTAATGGACAGCCAGGCCGTTACGATCAATCAGGTCAGGGCCGCGCTCGGACGCAGCAAAGAACGCATCGACGCGGAATTTGTGAAAATCCAAGCCGAACCGCTGATCGGCGACGCCAGCATTACCGAGACCCGGATACAGGCCCAGTTTGACGCTTACAAAGCGGCTGTTGGCAACAATCTAACCGACGACAATCCGTTTGGATTCGGATACAAACTTCCCAAGCGGGTTCGACTGGAATATATGGTCGTCTTAATGGACGATGTCAATCAGCAGATCGAAAAACCCACCGCCGAAGCCATCGAAGAATACTACAGCGGCAACATTGCCCGGTTCCAGACGACCGAACTTTCTGATCCCAACGATCCTGAATCGGAAAAGATCGTGCAAACCCAGCCATTTGCCGAAGTTGAAGCGGACATACGCCGGGCACTTGAGGCGGAAAAATCGCTCACCCAGGCCAACATCCTCTTTAATGAGATCAAGGACAAAACGGAAAGCGGATTTGAAACGCTGAACTTTGATGACGCCGCCGCAGACGAGTTGCAAAAAACCGCCGGAGATTTCATGACCACCGGTGATGAACTATCCAAAAAGTATCACATTCCGATCGCTGTGGGCAAAACGGGCTGGCTCGATGCGGCCGCATTCGCCGGCGACAAAATCCTTGCAGGCATGGGCGTTCGCCGAGGACAAAATATGCTGCGATTGAGCGATCTGGCCTTTGCCGCCGCGGCCGAGAAGTCCCAGCGACAGCGCATCGGGATCCCGTCGGTTCGTGTGTGGGAAAATATCGGTCCGCTCAGCGGCGGCTACTACTCCGAAGAAGACAGAAAATTTTACCGCCTGATGGCGTTGGTTCGTGTGGTCGGGATTCAGGAAGCCGCCGTAGCGAACGATGTCAATACCACATTCGACACCCAGGGCATTGTACTCGGCGAGCAAGCCACAGAATACGAGACGACATTCTCACTGGCCGACCAAGTTAAAGACGACATCCGGCTGCTGGCGGCGATGGAGAAGGCCAAGGCGCGGGCCGACGAACTGGCCGCCTCTGTCAGCGAACATCGCTGGGATGACGCGATAGCGGCCCATAACAGCAAATATGCCAAGGCCGAAGAGTCCTCCGAAGAAGAGGACGCTCCGGCCGAAGAAGAAGCCACCGCGAGTCAACACATCGAAATAGAAAGCGTTACCCAACAGCTTCGTATTTCGCAGGCCGAAATTGAACGGGCCAAACGAATCATGCTTGAAAATCCGGCGGGGGCTCAGTATCTCCGGCCGCGGATTATCAGTAGTATGTTGACTGACCGGTTTTATGCCCTGTTGCCTGAAGGCGCCGAAACAACCGGCGAAATCCAGACGGTTCTGCCGTTTGAAGCCGAGCGAAGCTGTTATATTGTTAAGGAGGTCGTCCGTCAGCCCGCCACAATTGCCGACTATCTGGACAACAAGGCCCAGACAGCACTGCAATTAAATGCTGTCGAGTCCGCCGGACTGGCACTGATACACTTCGGTCCTGAAAACATCTTAAAACGCATGGCCTATCAACCGAAACTGCAAGAGGAGCCGGATGACCAGCCGGAAGAAGAAGCCGACTCTGCGGAAAACGAAGAAAACTAATGGCCGATACAAACACAACGAACCGTTTGCCTCTGGATAAGGGGCTGTGGCTGATAACCGTCGGGTTGGCGGCGTGGATCATTCCCGGTGCGGGGCATTTTTTGATCCGTGAGCGAAAACGCGGGATGATTTTGTTCGCCGTTATCACAACCTTGTTCGCGATGGGACTGTTTGTTGGGTCCATCGGCGTGGTCGATTGGGTCAGCGGGCGGATATGGTTTTACGCCCAGATATTGTATTCCCCGGCCGTTGGCCTCATCGGCAACATCACCAAGGGCGGCGGCTATCCCGTCTATGGGCGTCCCTGTGATGTCGGACAGATATACACCTGCATCGCCGGGTTGCTGAACCTGCTGTGCGTACTTAGTGCAGTCTATATGGCCTACTGCGGCCGCGGTGAGATGATCGGACACGAGCAGGAGCAAGACAATGCTTGACGGCGGCTTCATTCTCGCGGCATTCACCGCTCCGATTGAGATCGGAACAACGCCAAGCTCAATGCTGTGGATGTTCCCCCTGCTGGCAGCGATTGCACTGGTTTACAAAGCAACCAAGATGCGGGTGCTGTTTACAAAGAAATATCTGCTCGAGTCCCTGCTCCTGTTCCTGTCCGTCAGCGGCTTCATGATCATGGCAATCATCGTGCTAAACCTACTGAGCTGGCTGGTTACGAGTTAGAATAATTTTGAATTGAGGGATACCGACAAGATTCCGCGTGGACCGGGATGATATTGTATCCCCGGGGGGTGGCACCGGTCAAGCTGTGCTTGGCCGTGGAGAAATGCCGCACGGCTCAACAATCTTATTGGCCATGACCTGTAGCTATTCCTACAGATTGCTTTCTGTTTCCTGTGGGATAACTCCAATTTCCACTAAGGCCTCATGCGCGGCGCGCTGCTCGGCTTCTTTCTTGGTAATCCCCCACGCCCCCGAATACCGCTGATGCCGAATGACCGCGGCGACCTGAAAACATTTATTATGATCGGGTCCCTTTTCATCCAGCAGTTCGTACGACGGGGGGGTGTTGTGCTGGCGCTGGCAATACTGCTGCAGGAGCGACTTGAAGTTTTCATGATGCTGGGCGGCGTCCGCTTCGATAATCATCGTGTCGAAAACCCGGAGGATGAATTTCTCCGCCGCCGCCATACCGCCGTCTAAATAGATTGCGGCAATCGCAGATTCCAAGCTGGCCGCCGCCACCGAACCGCTCATCGCCCGCGAGCGTTCCATCCCCTTGCCCACCCGCATAAAACTCGGTAATTGCAGCTCATTGGCGATGTCGGCGCAAGTCTTGCGGGATACCAGACGGCTTTTAATTTTTGTCAGGTCGCCCTCTTGGTAGTGAGGAAATCGCTCAAACAGTGTATTACAGATGACCAGCGACAGCACCGAATCGCCGAGAAACTCCATTCGTTCGTTACTGTGGAGGCGATTGCCCGCCGCTGAAGAATGCAGGAACGCTTCATCGAGGATTTGAGGGTCTTGAAACAGATGGTTCAGTATTTGCTCTATCTGCCGCACGGTCTCGGCGTTCATAATAACTCCTATGTTCGTTGTGCAAGCAGATGACGAAAACCGCTCAATAAGCGACTTTCGCAATACACTTGCCGTTTCGTTTGGCTCACCATAACAGAAAAAGGGCAGATTGTCAAGAAGCATCCTGCCCTTTAAGATTTTACCCTGCAGATCACTTCTAATTGACCAGTTGCAAAGAGGCCAATGCGATGAATTGATCGTCCGTGAAATCAAAAACGCTCTCTAAGCCGGTTACGCTGAAGATCGATCGCGTCTTCGGGCTAACCGAGCAAAAGACAAGCGTTCTGCCGTTGTCGCACAGTACCTTGCGGAGCTTCAGAAATTTGGCGATGCTGGACGAGGTAACAATGTCCGCATCGGCAAAATCCACCACAACATCCCGCATCGTGTTCTCTGTGACCAAACCAATGACGGTCTGCAATTCATCTCCCATGTCCGGCTCTGTCGCCAGATTAACGACAATGACATCTTCCGACCAGTTTTGAATACCCATACGATTATCTCCTGAATAAAAAATCCGTTGTCTTTTTGGAATATCGGCGGCAAGACCGCCGCGGTTAATGAAAATTTGTGACGATTTTTATTTTTCACAAACAAAGAGCGAACCTGCGGCGATTTGATAAAGATGTGGGGCGTCGGCAGATAAAAGGCGGAAATCGAGTTGTTAATGCAGGTTTTATCGGGCATTCTCGCATAACAACCCACTGCATCCTTGTTTTTTATGCCCTTTTCTGCTACGATGTATTCCGGTTGATATTTTTCAACATCTGCCGGTTACATGGGGGCCGGATTGGGTCGAAATAAACACTATGCCGTCTTACTATCTGTATGAAAGGGTATTATGAGATTTCAAAACAAATCTTCGCTATCCATAATGGCAAAACGATGGGC
>QNBU01000112.1 GCA_003644215.1 Planctomycetota bacterium | reverse complement strand
GTATCTTACCATTTCGCGGCAGTGGGGGTGCGATGGAGTGGACCTTTGCAAAACGCTTGTCTCTAAGCTCAACCAGCGAGATCCCGACCAGCGATGGAAACTTTATCAGAAAGAATTGCTTAAGCAGTTAGCCGAGGATACCGGCCTGACGGAGGAGATTCTTGAAAAGGAGCGGGTTTCCAAGCCCAGCTTGCTCAAGGATTTCTTGCGGGGCCTTAAAAAAAGCGGCATCCCGGACGGTTATGAAATCAGAAATAAGATCACAATGATGGTTCGCACGATTGCATTCGAGGGCCATGCGGTTATTCTTGGTCAGGGCGGCACGGCGGCGACGGGTGATCTTGCCAATGGTCTGAGCGTCAGAGTAGAAGCCCCCAGAGATTGGCGTATTGCGCGGATTTGCCGCAGAGAAAAGCTGGACAAGCAGGCCGCTGTTGCCAAAATCGACGAGGTCGAAAAGGAACGAGACCGTTTAAGGCAGATTTATGAGCGTCAGAATTCACGAGAGCCGGCCTTTAATCTCGCCTTTGATAATGCGTCGTTCAAGAACGAACAAATCGCGGACTTGGTGATTGCGTCGATGGAGGAAAAGAAACTTATCGAAAAAGAAGAATCGTAGCACCAAAAGGCGTTTTGGTTGACGGTCGATGGGGAATAAATAGTTTTTCTCTGGACAATTGCCCTTTCTTTTTGTTGAATGCATAGTCTTAAGCGATGAGCATTGTTTAATCGGATTAGACCACGGTTTATGACTGGGATTCAGGATGGAACTGATAAGACAAATTAAAGATGCCGAAAAGCAAGCCGGAGATGTTATTGAAAAGGCCGGGCAGGATGCTGCGTTGTTGTCCGAACAGGTCCAAAAAGAGCGAGGTGAACAACTCAAGACGGCTCAACAGTGCCGAATAAAGGCAGTTGACGAGGCCGTAAGCCAAGCCGCTCAGGACGGAACCGCACAAGTCCAGCAAATCGCAGAGACTGGCTGCGAGGCCGTATCCTCCCTGAAAGCGGCTTGTTCATCAAAAGCTAACGCCTGCGTAGAAAAGGTGTTATCGCAATTACAGCAGGTCTGATATCCAATAAGCCGATTGTCCCTGTGAAGAACCAAAAATACCCGATGAGCGAAGAGAAACGAAGAACGGAATCGTTTGTAATCGTATAGGAGTTTTAGCCGGATGGCACTTGCATCGATGCAGAAAGTGATGGTCGTAGCACACCGCAGCCAGGCGACAGCGTTGCTTGGGGTGTTGCAGGATGCGGGCATTGTCCAGATTCTGGATGCTGAACGGGCGATGGTGACCAAGGAGTGGCCGGAGTTGATCGTCGAGAGAAAACGCCACCGCAGCGTTGCCGAAACCATGGATCGGATCAGCAAGGCCATTAATTTCCTTAAACCCTATTCAGAAAAGGACGCCACTTCCCTGTTTGCGCCCTTTATTTCGGTAAATGAGGCGATATATGATGCCGTCGTATCCCAACAAGATACGATGTCCTGCTTGGGGGAGATTGAACAGGTTGGCGATAATCTCGAAAAGTTGGCTTCTGAGGCGGAAAACAAAAACGCTCTCTTGGCCAAACTGAATCCTTGGAAATTGCTGTCTGTTCCCTTGGAGCAGTTGGGCAGTTTTTCCACCTCTACGACTTTTGTTGGCCTGCTCGGCGATCAGCATTTTGACTCAGCTTGTGAGAAATTGACCGAGTTGGGGGCCGCCCTGGAGGAAGTTGACTCTTCAGGTCAGATGCGAGCTTGCATAATCCTCTGCCTAAACGAGGTCGCGCCGGATGTACAGAAGCTCTTGCGGTCCGTTGAATTCGAAGCGGCGGCATTTGAGGGCTTATCCGGGACCATCAGTGAAAATATCGTCCGGACTCAGGATCGGCTGGAAGAAATACAAGCAGAGCAGGCCATGCTGGAAAAACAAGCTTCAGATCTGGCCCAAAACAAGCTCAATTTGCAGATTCTCTTTGACCATTTACAAAATTTGCACGGCCGCTTAGTGGCTCGATCCACTGTTCCGGCGACGGACCACGCTATTTTCCTGGAGGGCTGGGTCAAAAAGAAACATTTCCGCCGGCTTGAGAAACTGGTCAGGCCGTTTGACGCCTGCGATGTCGCCGCCATAGAGCCGGCTCAAGGTGAAGACCCGCCGATCGAGATTGATAACGGTCCGATGTCGGCGCCGTTTGAAACGATTACTCGTCTTTATGGGATGCCTACAACCTCGGATGTGGATCCGACAGTTTTCATGGCCCCGTTTTTTGCACTATTCTTTGGTATTTGCATGACGGATGCGGCTTACGGGCTGATTCTGCTTGGGCTATTGGGGTGGTTGATGCGGAAGATTAAGGGCGACAGAAAGTTTGTCGTGATGTTGATTTTTTGCTCGATAACGACGGTCATTGCCGGCGCCTTAACGGGCGGTTGGTTTGCCGACAGCGCCCAATCATTGCTGCCCCAGTCCGATGGCAGTATCGGTACAACGCTGAATGCGTGGCGTGTTAAAATAATGCTGTTTGACCCCATGGAGAAACCGCTAATCTTTATCGGTATTTCGTTGGCATTGGGCTATGTGCAGGTGTTATTTGGACTGGCGATTGCATTTTTCAATTTGTTGTCGCAGAAACGCTATGCCGAAGCGGTGTTTGAAAAATTGACATGGCTGATCCTGCTCAACAGTATTCTTTTGTACGCACTGGCCAAAGTGAATGTTGTGCCAGCGGAACTGGCGTCGGTGATGGGGGTTCTGGCCTTGGTGCAGATGGTCATAATTTTTTGGTTTACCGAACGCAATAGTGGATTGGGCGGCCGCCTCGGTGGTGGTGCGTTTGCTGTTTTTAGTACGGTATTCTATGTCGGCGACATGCTCAGTTATGTTCGGCTGATGGCGCTGGGAATGGTAACGGCTGGCTTGGGCATGGCGGTTAATATTCTGACAAAGCTCTTGATGGATATTCCGACCGTCGGATTTGTTCTGGGGATGCTGATGTTTGTGGGCGGACACGCCGTCAACATTGCTCTGGCGTTGCTCAGCGCGTTTGTGCATAGCTTACGGCTTCAATTTGTGGAGTTCTTCCCAAAGTTCTTTACCGGAGGCGGACACATTTTTAAGCCACTACGGAATCACTATCGATATGTATCGATTGTAAAAAACAAAAAGTAAAATACTC
The DNA here is from genome assembly GCA_003644215.1 of Planctomycetota bacterium. Lineage (GTDB taxonomy): Bacteria > Planctomycetota > Phycisphaerae > Sedimentisphaerales > Anaerohalosphaeraceae > 4572-13. The sequence goes on along the minus strand of QNBU01000112.1, from coordinate 1,658 downwards.
TAATTTTTTTGAAGGAAAGGCAACGACAATGGATTATGGATTAGCACTTGCATTTGCCGGTGCGGCATTTGCGACATTTTTGTCGGGTATCGGCTCTTCGGTGGGTCTGGGAATTGCGGGTCGCAGCGCTTCGGGCATTCTTAGTGAAAAACCTGATTTGTATGGTCTGATGACACTGCTGGTTGTACTCCCGAGTACACAGGGCATTTATGGCTTGGTGGTCTCGCTGTTTGTGATGATCAAGATCAACCTCTTCGGCGGTGATCTGGCGGATATTTCGACGGTGCAGGGACTTCAGATTTTTGGCGCGGCACTCTCTGTGGGCATTGCGGGCTTATTCAGCGGCATTCATCAGGGCAAGGTCTGTTCCGGTGCTATTCAGATGGCAGCCAAGCGTCCGGAAATGGGCGTCAAGGCCGGCGTTGTGTATGCGGCACTGGTAGAGTTTTATGCGATTCTCGGGTTCCTCGTGTCCTTCCTGCTGATCTTCATCGGCATTAAATAGGATGGCCTAAGGTACAGGACAACCGGCAGTGATGACTTTTAAGCGGACAGAATTGGAATGAATGCAGATCAGGTAATCAATAAAATTCTTACAGAGGCGCAGCAACAGGCCGATGAAATCAGCCGTAAGGCATCGGATAACTCTGCCCTGCAAAAGCGACAGACAGAAGAAGAGCTGGCGGACTATCGCGCCAAGACTGACCAACTCGCCGCCGAAGCCGGTGAAGATAAGTTGCGGCGGATGCTGGCCAATGCTCGCATGGGTAACGCCAAACAGTTGCTGGCGGCAAAGGTTGAAATCCTCGACGATGTTTTCGGGCGTGCTAAAAAAGCGGTCAATGACTTACCTGATGAGGACTATTTGTCGTGGGCCATGGCAATGATGAAGCAGGCCGTCGAGTCCGGCGACGAGGAAGTGATCGTTGGCAAAGATGAAAAACGCATTGACAGTGAGTTTATCAAAAAGGTCAATCGTGAACTGGGAACCGGTTTCAAGGGCAATCTGATACTGAGTAGTGAAAAAGGCAGTTTTTCGGGCGGATTTATCCTGTCCCGCGGCAAGGTACAGATCAATGCGACGACAGATGTTATGATCGACGCTCTTCGTGAATCGATGGAGATAGAGTTATCACAGGGCCTTTTTGGCAGTGAGTAACATAGAGAGAACGAAAGAAATTGACAACAGCATTGAATAGCGAAATTAATTTTTATCGATATCCGCCGATAGGCGACGAAGATTGGCGGTATGCCTATCCGGCCGCAAGGGTGCGTGCGATGGAATCGACGATGATTCCGCGCGGTGTATTTGTGGATATGGCCAATGCGGGTTCTTTTGCCGAGGCCGTTGAGTTACTGGCGGGTACCGATTATGCGATTGAGACAAATGCGGACTCGCAGCAGATCGAGCAGTTGTTGCTCAATTGCCGTACTCGGTCGCGGAAACTGTTTGCGGACTTGATTTTGGATGAGGGGATATTAACCTTTCTTCGGGCGCGTGAGGATTTTGCCAATATGAAACTGGCGATTCGGCGGGTGGTCACCGAACGACCTTTGGGGTTGGATTACAGCAATGAAGGGAATGTACCAGCCGGAGAGTTTGAAGAGATTTTCGAGCAGGAGGACTATTCCCGCTTTCCCGACTATTTACAGGATGC
>QNBU01000111.1 GCA_003644215.1 Planctomycetota bacterium | reverse complement strand
GCTGGCCCAACTGCATCAGCTTCGCGGTCGCATCGGCAGGGGCCAGAGCAAGTCGTATTGCTTTCTGTTCGCCGAGACCGAAGATGAAGTCGCTGTCAGCCGGCTCAACATTATGACCCGCAGCCGGGACGGCTTTGAGATCGCCGAACACGACCTCAAACTCCGCGGCCCCGGCGAGTTGTTCAGTGTCCGCCAGCACGGACTGCCCGACTTAAAGATCGCCAACATCGTCGATGACTTCGAACTGCTGAATCTGGCCCGGCGGGACGCCTTTACGCTCATCGCAGACGACCCCATCCTGACCCAACCGGCCCATGCAACCCTGCGCCAAGAAATCATCCGCCGCTTTGGCGATAAACTGGGCCTGGTCGATGTGGGCTGACGAGTCCAAAAATTAACTGGAAATCCAGTCCAAAACCGATTAAATAGCACAAGAATATGGAGTTATACTACAAAAACAGGCACATTGAACGCTGGGTCGGCGGCTTTAACTTTGTAGCGGCCGCTGCGGTGATCGCGATTTTTGTGATGCTGTACGGGTTTGACCGGGTGGTTCTGCCTCTGGTGGTTTTGCACGCCGCCGAGGTCGTCCTCTGCTTTTACTTTTTTGCCGAAAAGATCATCCGTTTTTTCAATGCCGAGAGCAAACGCCGGTTCCTGCGATTCAATTGGTTCGAGATACCTTTGTTGTTGGTATTGTTATTGATTGCCGGCGGGGCGGATCGCTGGTTTCCGCTGCTGGACCGGGATATGGTACTCCTGCCGGCGGTGTCGGTTTATCTGGTTTTGCAGGTTCTGTCAAAAGTCTGCTTAGGGATGGTGCGGTTTGCCTCTACCGGCAAAAATCCGACGATGGGTCTGATTATTTTATTTATCATTCTGATTTGTGCCGGGGCAGGGCTTTTGATGCTGCCAAAGGCCCACAATCTGGAGACGATGAGTATTACAGACGCATTTTTTACCGCCACCAGCGCCACCTGTGTAACGGGCCTGATCGTTGCCGACACCGGCAGGGATTTTACGCTGATGGGCCAGACCATCATTCTGATTTTGATTCAGTTGGGCGGTTTGGGTATTGTGGTATTTGGTGCGGTGCTGGCGCTGCTGCTGGGTCAGGCCCTCAGCGTCAAAGAATCGCTGGCGATGCAGGATTTGCTCAACGCCCGGACGCTACGAAGTATCAGTATGATGATCGGATTTATCTTTCTGGGTACGATTGTCATTGAAGCAATTGGGGCCGTTTCATTGATGCCGATGTGGGACAATGTGCCCTCGGCGATGCCGCATCCCGATATGAAATGGTTCTATAGCGTCTTTCACTCAATTAGTGCGTTTTGCAACGCCGGTTTCAGCTTATTCAATACCAGTTTGATCGATTACAACACTTCATTTGGCGTCTATACAGTAATTGCCCCCCTGGTTATTCTCGGCGGGTTGGGATTTGGGGTGTTGTACAACCTGACGCACGTTGGGGCCGATGCGGTCAAGCGTTTTTTCCGCCGCCGGTTCGATCCCGCCTCGGCCTTGACGATTGGGCCGCCGCAGCGGATTCGTCTGCAAACCAAGATTGTTCTGACAACCAGTTTGATTCTGATCGCGGCGGGAACGATTTTACTGATGCTGTTCGAGTCTTATTCGCCAGAGGCCGAACATGACAGCGGGTTCAAAACGGCTCTGTTCCAGTCGATTACCGCCCGAACGGCCGGTTTTAATACGGTTAATGTCGCGGTGCTTTCCGAGGCCAGTAAGATGATCTTAATGGTGCTGATGTTTATCGGCGGCTCACCCGGTTCAACGGCGGGCGGCATCAAGACCGTTACGCTGGCAGTTGTCATTATGGTGATTTACGCGACCCTTCGCAAACGCCGCGAGGTGGAACTGTTCAAACGATCGGTTCGGCTGGCCGTGGTCGGACGGGCCATCACGGTGATGCTGCTGTTTGCGGGACTATTGATTCTGATGACGATGCTGCTGGTACTCACGGAGTCCGATCGGGGATGGTCGCTGCTGGATTTGGCTTTCGAGGCAACCTCAGCGCTGGGGACAGTTGGCCTTTCGACCGGTGTAACGCCGACTTTGACAACCGCCGGTAAATGGATTATCATAGCGACGATGCTGATTGGTCGCCTTGGGCCGCTGACATTGCTGGTGGGGTTGACCTTTAATCTCAAGCCCGCAAGTTACGATTACCCATCCGAACCCCTGATGGTCGGATAACTAACTGAATAGTATCGAATGTGTAATGAATAATTCTGGATTTCCATTTTTTCTGGAATGACAAAACGAGGGACGATTATGAAACGATTTGCAGTCATTGGTTTGGGACGGTTTGGGAAAAAGCTGGCCATTGCGCTGGCGATGAGCGGCGCCGAGGTCGTTGCGATCGACAAGGATCGCACGATCATCGAAGACATTCGCGATCAGGTTACGCTTGCGGTGCGGCTGGACAGTACCGATGAAGACGCGCTCAAGGCACAGGGTATTGACAAAGTCGATGTGGCCGTCGTCGGCATGGGCGAACGCGGCAGGGCGTTCGAGTCGGCGATTTTGACCGTTGTCAATCTCAAACAGATGGGCGTGCCGCAGATTTATGCCCGTGCGGCGGATCTAACCTCCGGTCAGGTGTTCGCTGCCGTTGGCGCCACCGATGTTGTCTATCCCGAAATTGAAACCGCCCAGCGATGGACCTATAAGCTCATTGCTCCGCATATCGAGGAAAAGATCGATTTCGCTCCCGGCTACAGCTTGGCTCGAGTAAAAGCTCCGGCGGGCTTTCACGAAAAGACCGTTATGGATTTGCAATTACGCCAGAAGTATAATGTCAATCTGGTCGCCGTCAAGCGGGCCGACCATAACATCCGGCCCGATGAGGACAGTGTTATCAATGTCCCCATGCCTGATACGATTATCTATGCCGACGATATCCTGATGGTCGCCGGCTCTGATAGTGATCTGGCCAAGATGCCGCAGGAGTAAGGTCGTTTAGGTATCTTGCCTGAGTCATCGTGAGGCGGGCAAGTTTTTTGCCATCGGGGCTGGAGTTAGAACAAATAGGGACAATCACCCATGAAAAATGTTTTCGTGTTTTTTGTAGTTAAAAAATTTGTGTAAATCCGTGAAATCTGTGAACACGAACTTCTTGATAGAGATGAGTCAAGAACAATCGCTGGCCGTTTTTGAGAGCTTCAAAATCCGCCGGCAATATGATGAGAAATCCGAAATATGGTATTTTTCGGTGGTTGATATTATTACGGCATTGATTCAGCAGCCGGACCATCAATCTGCCGGGAATTACTGAAAAACAGGCTAAAAAAAGAGGGAAGCGAGTCGGTTACAGATTGTAACCGGTTGAAAATGGTTACTGCCGATGGAGATACACAATGAACAAAGAACATGCACTTGTTACTTTCGAGCAGTATAATATCCGAAGAGTTTATGACGAACAGGCGGAAACATGGTTTTTCTCTGTTATTGATGTCGTGGCAGCGCTGACCGACAGCGCCAATCCGCGGGATTACTGGTTTAAGATGAAGATTCGTGTCAAGAGTGAAGGCGGACTTGAACTGTCGACAAATTGTCGACAGTTGAAAATGAAGGCGTCTGACGGCAAAATGCGAAAAACAGATTGTGCCGATGTGCAGGGGCTATTGAGAGTCATCCAGTCTATTCCCTCCCCTAAGGCCGAACCATTTAAGCAGTGGCTCGCCAAGGTCGGGTATGAACGCATTCAGGATATGAGCGACCCGGCCCGCTTGCTGGATCGCGCCCGTGAGTACTGGCAGCAGCACGGCCGCAGCAAAAAATGGATTCAGCAGCGGATGATGGGCCAGGAAACCCGCAACAAGCTGACGGATTACTGGAAAGACCATGAAATTGACGGCGAAACCGAATATGCGATCCTGACCAACATGATTCATCAGGAATGGAGCGGTCTTTCAGTGAAACAGCACAAGCAGGCCAAGCAGTTGAAAACGCAGAACCTGCGCGATCACATGAGCGAAGCCGAGTTGATTTTCACGGCTTTAGCAGAGCTTTCCACCCGTCAGATTGCCGAAAGCGTTGATGCGACCGGTATGGATGAAAATATGGATGCGGGAAAAAAGGGTGGTGAAATCCCAAAAAAAGCACGGCTTGAATTGGAGCAGAAAACCGGCAGACGCATTATAACCGGCGAGAACTTTTTGTCTGATAAAAAGGTTAAGAAGTTAAAGAGCCGTCGGGTCGATTAAGGTTGGCCGGAAGGAATTGTTCTGATTCGTTGTTGAGAAGCACGCCGTTTTTGTGTAACATACCCCCGTTCTTAGTTTTTAGTTATGAGTTTTTAGTTGAGGAATCGGGCTTTGGCCGACTATTTTTTACAGCAATAACAAAGGATTGAATGTGAAACAGTGGCGATTTGAGATTTCATCGAAAAAGGGGTTTCCGGATGTTCACGGCAAGGATGTTCTGGAGGATATTCGTCAGTTGAATATATCTTCCGTTGAAGATGTCGTCTCGGAAAAGGTGTTTTTGATCGAGGCGGATTTTGGGCAGGAATTTGCCGAGCGGGTGGGGTGTGAACTGCTGGCCGATACGGTCTGTCAGGATTGGCATCTTGGCAAGAGCGGGATTCCCGCCGGACCGATGCAGGCGTCTGTAGTCGAAGTTCACCTCAAAAGCGGCGTAACGGACCCGGTGGCCGAGTCGGTTAAGTCCGCGCTGGCGGATATGGGGGCGGGACAGGTGGCTTCTGTGCGAACGGCTCGCAAATATGTCCTGTTGGGCAATGTCAGCGAGGACGATTGCGCGACCATCGCACGGCGGATTTTGGCCAATGACTGCATCGAGGATGTTG
>QNBU01000110.1 GCA_003644215.1 Planctomycetota bacterium | reverse complement strand
GATAAAAACCTTTACGGAGGATGTTATGAAAAGTCGTAAAACTGCTGTTATTGCTATTATTTTTGTCATTATTTCTTCCGGGATACTGCAGGCCGCCCCTGATCAGGCCATCGGTGGGGGCAAATCGAACAACGGTGTTTCCGATGAAGTTAAGAAACTGCTGGGCAATATGCGCCGGCCGCAGGGTGTTGCTGATGGACATGGAAAAGCAAAATCAGCCCGGACAACTTATAAAAAAAGCGGTCATCTACGCTCGTTAGGTGCGACGAAAGACCATGTATTTCCTGTGAAAGATGTTGTTAAGGGCAATCCCCGCACGACGGCGAAGAACTTTATCACGGAGCGCGGAAAGGCGTTTGGGATTGTCAGCAAGTCCGTCGATTTTGCGCATAAGAAGTCAAAAAAGAAGAATGGCCGCAACTATGAACGATTTGGCCAGCTTTATGCGGGGATTCCGGTCTTTGGTGGTGAGATAGTCGTCCAATTGGACGACGCGGGCGGGGTTCAGTTTGTTCTCAGTGATATTATGACCGATACGGATGTTCTTGACGGCGGAAATGTTTCTGTAACGCCAGGACTTTCTGCCGATGACGCGGCATTTTTGGCAGTTGACATGATGGCCCGGGAGTATCCGACCGTTCAGCTTGAAAATACGGATCCACAGTTGATGATCTATCAGCCGGAGGTTGTGGGCAATTCCGGTCCGACTCAATTGGTTTGGCACACGGTGGTCAAAAGTGTTTCGGTTTATGTTGTGGATGAAGTGATTCTGATCGATGCGCAGAGCGGCGAAGTGGCCCTGCGTTTTTCCCAGATAAAACACGCCAGAGACAGGGAAGTTTATGATGCAGACAGCACCGATGAAATTCCGGGGACGCTTTCGCGTTCTGAGGGTGAGGACCCGGTCGATATCGTAGATGTTGATGACTGCTATGATTTTCTGGGCGATACCTATGACTTTTATTTCAATGAACACGGCCGCGACAGCATCGATGACGCCGGGATGACGATGATCGCAACAGTTCGATCTTGTCCTGATCCGGATTTCTGCCCCTTTGCAAATGCCTTTTGGAATGGTTCGCAGATGGTCTTCGGCGAGGGTTATGCGGTGGATGATATAACCGGCCACGAATTGACGCACGGCGTAACCGATTACGAATCCAATCTGATTTATTTGAACGAGTCCGGTGCGATCAATGAGTCCTTTTCCGATATGTGGGGCGAATGGATCGATCTGACCAATACCGGCGGCAATGATGATCCGTCCGTCCGATGGCTGATGGGCGAAGATATCGGGGCCATTCGTAATATGGCCGACCCGACACAGTTCGGCGACCCGGACAGCAAGTGCAGCCCCTTGTGGTGGACCGACCCCGGTGATTTTGGCGGGGTTCATCACAACAGCGGCGTCGGCAACAAACTTTGCTATCTCCTGACCGATGGCGATGTATTTATGGATGTCGAAGTAACTGGAATGGGGATTTCCGCGGTTGCGGCTTTGATGTATGAGGCCCAGACGAACCTTCTGATTACGAGTTCTGATTATGCGGATTTTCATGCGGTTTTGACCCAGGCGGCGATCAATTTAGGATGGACTGATGTTGAGAAAATCAATCTCGAAATAGCGTGCTTGGTAACAGAGCTGTCCAAATGTTTTGATCCGGCGGATGTTGAGGCCTTTTTGAAGACATTACGCCGCCAAGTCCCGATCCGATGGCGTGGGATGTCGAGCCGACAGCACTTGGGTTGAATACGATTTATATGGAGGCCGTTGTTGCTGAAGATGCTGGAGGAGTTGAGTACTTCTTTGATTGCAATTCCGTTTCCGACCCGAATGCCGACCCCAACGATTTCGACTGCGGCTGGCAGGATGACCCGGTCTATTACCAGGGTGGATACGATCCCAATACGGCCTATCAATTCCAGGTGAAGGCGCGTGATAAATCTGAAAATCAGAATGAAACGGCTTTCTCTGATACAAAATCTACAACGACCGCTTCGGGTACAGACACCCTTCCGCCGGTTCCCAATCCTGCCCGCTGGAAAGCGGCTCCGAGAAGAATCGGCGGCAGCGGTACGAATGTAATCGTTGCGATGGAGGCCACCGCCGCATTGGATGAAATCGGCGGGGCTGTGGAATATCGTTTCGAGGAAACTTCCGGCAATCCCGGCGGCGGCTTTACCAGCGTCTGGCAGGACAGTCCTGTCTATATGGCATCGGGGCTTAGCGATGTAGCCCCCGGCTACACTTATTCGTTCCAGGTGCAGGTGCGGGATGCTAATGACAACCCGACGGCGTGGTCAACACCGCTGGCCGAGGTTCAGTTGTTCCCGCCGCCGCAGGTGCGTGAAGTACCTTTCCCGTATTCAACAATTCAGGCCGCGATTGACGCTGCCAGCAACGGTGATACCGTGATCGTTCATCCGGGTACATACACCGGCACGGGCAATGTTGATTTGGATCCAAATGGGTTGAAGATAACCATACAGAGTGAAGACCCAGATGAAGACAGCATTGTCGCGGCGACCATTATTGATTGTGGCGGCAGCGCGCGTGCGTTTAATTTTCAGTCCGGTGAAGATGCAAATACTGTCGTAGCCGGCTTTACAATAACAAACGGTTATGCTCACGAAACTGATCCTGACGGTCATGGCTTGCCGTCCTTTGGCGGCGCCATAAGTTGTGTTGATTCCAGCCCGACCATTCGGCGGTGCATCATTACCGATTGCGTGGCGGATGGTTCTGGTGGCGATGGTGCTGTCGGTGTTCCTGATAGCGATCCAAATGTATCCATCCCCGGCGGTGCCGGCGGCGATGCGAATGAGGCGGGCGGCGGCGGGATTTATTGCGATCCTAACAGTTCGCCGCTGATTGAATACTGTTCAATTACAGGGTGTTCCGTCCTTGCAAATGGCGGTAACGGCGGCGATGGCGAGTCCCCTTACGATCCTAACAGTCCCACTGACGGCGGCGTGGGCGGTGATGGTGGTGCCGGAGCAAATACATACGGCGGCGGCGTTTATTTTGCCGCTGGCAGTGGCGCGATTCTTTCCAACTGCATTGTCAGTAATAATACTGTTAATCAGGGTATTGGCGGTTTGGGCGGAGCCGCTTCGACGCCGGGTACCCCTAATACCACGAATGGCGCAGCGTTTGGCGGCGGCGTCTGTCATGGTACGCCGGGTGCGGCCACTGGCAATATCGCCAATATCAATGATACCCAGGTCAACAATAACTTTTCTGATAACTGGGGCGGCGGCCTTTGGGGCGCCGCGGGGTGTGTAGCCACTCTCGCGGATTGCCAATTCGGTAATAATACAGCGCACACAGACGGCGGCGGCGGACTTGGTTTTGACGCCAATTCTACGGCGATACTGACGGATTGTGCGGTATCAGGCAACCAGGCCGATTCCGGCGACGGCGGCGGGATATGGTTTAACCATCACGGCACGCTGACACTTGACAATACCGATATAACCGGAAACAGTGCATCCTCCACGGATGCGGCTGGCGGCGGACTATTTGCCGGCAATACGGCCAATCCATTGGCGACAACGGTCAACCTTCAAAACAACTCTACCGTAAGCGATAATACTTCACAGTTCGGCGGCGGACTCTGTTTGGTGGAAACAAATCTGACCGTTGAGGATTCTGTTATCAGTGGTAACACAGGTATCTATGGCGGCGGTGCGTACTGGTACAGCAGTATCGCCGATTTTCACGATTGCACAGTTAAAGACAACATTGTTACAGGCGATACAAGCTCTTCCGGCGCGGGTTTTTACATTCTTGACAGCACAGCAACGATAGAGGATGTAGTCTTAACCGGCAATGAAGCAGATGGTTTTGGCGGTGCGATATTCTTTGCAGGCCCGCCCCTTGTCGGCGGCAGTCAGAGTATTATTAACTCTCTGCTCGTTAAGAACTCAGCGGCGTATGACGGTGGCGCGATTTCTTGTAATTTCGACGCCTCCCCAATGGTCGCTAACTGCACGATTGCTCAAAATACCGTATCCGGTACGGACGGCAGCGGCGGCGGCGTGAGTTGTTACGACGCTTTTATCGAAATCATCGACAGTATTCTTTGGGACAATCTGGCTGTTTGGGGGACGCAGATAGGCATCGGCGACCCGCTCGAATTCGATAATCCCTTCTCGACAGTGCTGCTGACTTACAGTGATGTTGCCGACGGCGAAGAGGGTGAGGACGGTATCTTTATTGGCGACGGCTGGGGTCCCTGGCTGATCCCGTCGGATACCAACATTGACGAAGACCCGCAATTTGCGGTAACCGATCTGGCTGGTTTAGCGGAAAACTACTACCTGAGCCACATCGACGCCGGGCAGTTGATCGACAGCAACTGTATTAACGCCGGCAGCACGACGGCGGCAGCGGTCGGGATGGATGCTTACACCACCCGTACCGATCATATCGCCGATAGCAATGAAGTCGATATGGGCTATCATTATGACGCGGCGAAGCCGCACGGCAAGGTTTATACCTTAACGCTGATAGTGGATCGCGGCAGTGAGGATCCCAATGATACGCAGTTGAGAGGGTATAGTGAAAAGGGCTTGAGCCAGTTTGATATAAAAACTTATGACGGCTCAGGGGACCCGACGCCCTATGAGGCACAAGTCTCTGTCAGCGGGGGAACACAGGTTTCCTTAGAGGCACTTGTCAGCGACTCGGACTACACCATCAAAAACTGGCACGGCAGCGACAATGACGATTCGACGGACCCGAACAATTCGGTCAGGATGACCGCGGATAAGACCGTTACGCTCGAACTGGATACCACGATGCCGATGCTGCGGACTTTTGTTGTTAGCGGCG
>QNBU01000109.1 GCA_003644215.1 Planctomycetota bacterium | reverse complement strand
GAAATACTCATAAACCCGTTCTTCGCCGCGTTTGTCGCCCAGTCGGGCCAATTGTTCCGCCGCGACCAATCGAACTTCCTGCACATCATCATCCAGCATGGAGATGATTGCATTTCGCGACTCGGTGGTATCCAGCGCCCCCATGCCCCGGATACCCATAGCCCGGTCATCGTGGAATTTGCTGATCAGAAGTGCCCAGAGCTTGCTGCGGTACATCCGTTCATCGCCTAAGCGGGCAATAGATTCAACGGCCTGCAATCGCACTTTATCGGTGGAGTCGCTGGCTTGGAGTACTTCGTAGAGCAGTTCGATATTATCCGCCCGGCCCAGTTTTCCCTGCAGCAGGGCGGCATGGGCCCGGACGGTCTGGTCGGGGTTTTTTGCGGCGGCACGAAGCTGTTCGATAAATTGGGGCTGATTGAGCTTTACCAGCGAATAGGCGGCGGCAATCCGGACATTCACATCGGGGTCGTTGAGCGACTTTCGCACGATTTTTTCGCAGCTAAAATATTGCATATCGCCCAATGCAACCGTCGCGTTAAAACGCACGGGGACAACCGGATCGGTGGTCAAACGGGTAATATGCCCGAGCATATCTTTTTGGTCGGTGTCAACCGTTACCTCGATCGCCGAACTCCGCAGATGGGCATTTTCGTTCTTGAGGGCTTTTTCGAGAATGATTTTTGCGCGGGGTTTTAGGGGTTTTGTGCGGACGGTTTTTTCCGCAGATGCTGTCGAACCAGCGGTTTGCTGCTGGGCGCACCCACCGATAAACAGGGCGATCAGAACGATGCCGAGCAGTTGTTTTTTCATTTTTCGACAGTTCCTTTTGATCTGTTTTTCCATAGCCCATATATCGACAAAAACAGGATTAAACTCCAGCCCAACCCCAATCCAATATCCAGCCATCGGCCATATCGACTGAAGATCGTAATACGGTTATCGATTGGGAGGCAATCGACAAACCAGCCGGCTACGCCTTGCCGAGCCATCGGTTCGTCGGGCAGATTTCCCGCTGCATAGCCGTTACGAATCCTGCCGGTCGGTTCGATCAGGCAGCTAATGCCGGTATTGACGCTGCGGATGATGCTGATGCGGTTTTCCACACATCGAAAGGCGCTGATCGCGGTTCGCTGGGCCAGTTCCACCATCGGTATAACCTGACGGTCCTTAAAATGCACATACCAGCCGTCATTACTGATGTTGACCAGCCAATCGGCTTTCTTCGTGCCGTCTTCGGCCAGAACCATCTTTCGTGCGACGGTCGGGTCGGTGTCCTCATAGCAGATCAGCACGCCAAAGCCGTATTTTTGTTCATCTGCCTTAATTTCAAATGTCGTATATTTCGTTCCGGCGGCTAAAGAGTAGTCATAGTCATAGGGGTTAAAGAGCATGAAAAGGCGATAAATCCACGGAATGTTCCTAAAAGGGATGTATTCGCCGAACGGTACAAGGTGGATTTTGTGATAAATCTGCGGGTCCGCCGTACCGTCCGGACGGTACAGGAACGCCGAATTATACTGATCGGTGATGGCGTAGTTGCTGTTGCGGTAGTCGATGGCGGCGGTGTGGGCGCCGAACAGGACGAAGCCCTGATCGTTGGTGTGTTCTGTGATTTGTTGATGGTAGCGGGGCGGGTCGGAGTTCATCACGCACATCGAAAGATAGTGCGGATTCATCGGCGCCAGCACCATTGTCTCCGGCCAGCACACCATGGCCGCACCGGCCGCAAAGCATTGGTTGCTGTCGGCGATCAGGTCGTCCAGCAGTTTCTGCCCGTTGTTCATTTCCTCTTTGACCCAGGCGGGCACATTCGGCTGCACCGACCCGATCAGCGGCCCTTGGGTCAAATGGTTTGGCGTTTGGGCAAGCCGAAAACAGCCATACCAGCAGGAAGCGGCGATAAGAATAGTGGTTACGGTAGTTGCCGGCCACTGGGAACGCGACCGTCTCGGTCGCATTTCTTCAAGTGCGGGCGGGACGCCCGCGTTCCCAATCCAATCAACCGTCAGACCGTTGACCATCGCGATCAGCACCGAAACGCCTAATGTGCCGAAGATGTCGCATATCTGTATGAGCGGCAGGTGCTGATATTGGCTGTGGGCCAGGTAGTACCAGCTAAACCCGGTGAACAGCCATCCCTGAACCGCTTCGGCCCCGACGAAGATGAGCGGGGCGGTTAGAAACAGCGGCCATCGTTTCCGCAGGACAAATCGAACACTCAAGGCCAGCAGCGGCCAGTAGCACGCCTGAACGATGCTAAATGTAATATAGCCCGGCGTGGTAACGATGACCAGCCAATAGATGTTGCCGAACCAAAACATAAGCCCGCCCAGATACGCACAGACCATCAGCCGCCGGACCGAAATATCCGCCCGGCAGGCCAGTATAAACGGAACCCACGCCACCCACGCCAAAAAGGACAGCCCCAGCGGCGGATGAATCACCGACAGCAGCACCGCCGAAGCAAACATCAGCCCCAGTGTAACGCGATTGGTTTTGAAAAAATCACCCGTTCGCGCCGGCAGTTGCTTAATGAAAGTCAGCCGCTTGTTTTTCGTTTTTTGCTCCATAGCAGAAAATCCTTCAGCACTTCCTGTATCAGTCCGGTGTTATAAGTTTTGTCGTCGCCCATTCGTACCTCAAACTGGCGGGTAAAGATCGCCAACAGTTTATCGCTGTCGATAATAGTTTTTGCATCCAGCCCCATCTCCACAAACAGCCGCTTGAGTTCCAGATATTCTCTGGCGTCCAGATTGCCAAAAAGTGTCTGCCGGTGTTCGCCAGTGAGTTCTTTTAGCCGTATCGTTGTGTTTTCGACATAGTTTTCCGAGATGTCAATGCCGCAATAGTCCCGGCCAAGTTGCATCGCCGCCGCCGCGGTCGTGCCCGAACCGTTGAACGGGTCCAGCACCAAATCGCCCGGGTTGGAACTGGCGGAAATAATCCGCGCCAGCAACAGCTCCGGCATCTGGCAGGGATGCCAGCTTTGGCGCTCCTTGAATGTTCCGCACACGCGCGAATAGGTATTCCACACATCGTCTGGGATTTTGCCTGTGGTGTTGGCCCGGCTGTCATTGTAAATCAACTGTCGATCCGATGGCAGGCGAACAGCGAGGTCGTTGAAGGTGCATGCTTTTTCGTCTTTGGCAAAGTAGAAGATATGCGTATGCGCCCGGGAAAATTTGGTTTTTCCGTGTTGGCCGAAGGTATAGTGCCAGATGATCCAGTTGCGGCAGATCAGCCCCAGTTCTTCGCCGATAATGCGGATATGTGCGGCGTATTCGGCGCCGATGGCGATATAAAACGACCCCGTGGGTTTGAGGACATTGATGCACGCCGCCATCCAGTCCCGTGTCCAGTGCAGGTACTTATCCTTTTCGAGCGTGTCCTCGTAGTGGTCGTACTGATACCCAATATTAAACGGTGGGTCGGCAAAGACAAGGTCCACAAACGGCTCCCTGACCTCGCTTAAAAGCTCAATACAATCGCCGCAAATAATCTGATTCCGAAATTCACGCATCCGCCCATCATAGCGGCCTTTACAACGATTTCAAGCGATAAACAAACAAAACACCAAACACGGTCAAGCTGTGCTTGGCCGTGTTTTGCTTTGATATAGTAAAGGCCGCAAGCCGGTAACAGTAAAGGCCGCAAGCCGGTAATAGTAAAGGCTGCAAGCCGGTAATAGTAGAGGCCGTAGGCCGGCATATTGTAGCCCCGGGCGTAAGCCCGGCGGATTAAGATTCGCTCTCTCGCCTCGAGCCCGCGCAGCGGGCGGCATACATTCAGTCCAAATATCGCATCGGATCATAATCGACACCATGTTTGTCCAGGAATGTTTTTAACTCTTCTTCAAAGCTAACAGTTCTATGATGTTCCTGTTGATTTTCGATATAACGAATGACCTGTCCGGCGGCGGACTCACTGACACTAAAACTGGAAAACCCACTTTGCCACTGAAACTTATAGGGCAGTTCAAATCGCCCTTTGACCCATCGGGACGAATTGGATTTAACCTTATTGACAAAATCGGAGACGGATAACGATGGCTTGATTTTGCACAATAAGTGTATGTGGTCAGTAACGGAGTTGATTTTCAGAAGAGAACAGTCCTGATTTTGTATGATGCCTATGATGTAGCGGTGGAGTTCGTCACTGATTTTATCACTTAATAATCCGGTGCGATTCTTCGTGCTGAAGATGATATGATAGAGATTATTTGAATAAGTGTGTCCCATCGTTTTCTTTCTATGCCGCCCCTGCGGGGGCTTTGTTTTGTGTGTCCCTCTAATTCCCCACCCTCACGGATGGGGCTACAACATTTCGCCCTACGGGCTATTCTTTAATCCCTGCGGGATTGCCAATTTTTATCAGCGTGGGCATGGCCCATCCTTGTATATTGATTACGCCCGTCGGCTAACTCACTTTCGCCCTACGGGCTATTCATCTATTTCAAGGCCTCGCAGAGGCCGTTATGTTGTAGCCCCGGGCGTGAGCCCGGGGGTTAGGGATACGCTTCTTACATCGAGCCCGCGCAGCAGGCGGCATAACATATCGCCCTGTCGGGCTATTTTTATAAAATGAACGGTATCACAAAACGAATAGATTGCAATAGGTGTTTTTGTTTTTGAAATTAGCTTTTATCAGCGTGGGTGTCCACCGTCGCTTTGGCTGTGTTTTTGCTTTGGTATAATAGAGGCCGCAGGTCAGTAACAGTAAAGGCCGCAAGCCGGTAATAGTAGAGGCCGTAGGCCGGCATATTGTAGCCCCGGGCGTAAGCCCGGCGGATTAAGATTCGCTCTCTCGCCTCGAGCCCGCGCAGCGGGCGGCATACCTATAAAAG
>QNBU01000108.1 GCA_003644215.1 Planctomycetota bacterium | reverse complement strand
GGACACTCAAAAAAGGGATGCGGGTTTTGAATGCCAACCGTGACCGAAAAGAAAATGTGACTCGTATTTTTCAAATGCACGCCAACAGCCGTCAAATTCTGGACTCGGCTACTGCGGGTGATATTGTCGCCGCCGTAGGCCTGAGGGATACGCTGACCGGCGACACGCTCTGCGATACGCATAGCCCCGTTACGCTGGAGAGTATCTCTTTTCCGGAAGCGGTTATCAGCATGTCTATTGAACCGCGTTCGGCGGCGGATCGGGTGAAACTGTCCGAGGCCCTGATGCTCCTGCGGCGGGAAGACCCGACATTTGGGTTCAAAAATGACGAAGAAACCGGGCAGACGATTATCAGCGGGATGGGGGAGCTTCATCTGGAGGTGCTGGAACATAAGCTGGTTCGGGATATTGGCGTTGATGTCCGTGTGGGTAAGCCGCGTGTGGCCTATAAGGAAGCCATCAGCCAGACCGCCCGGGCCGAAGGGAAATTTGTCCGGCAAACAGGCGGCCGCGGCCAATATGGGCATGTTGTGATTACCATTGAACCTCTTTTTGAAGAGGATGGGCATTATTCGAACAAAAGTGAGTTTTGTAATGCTCTTACCGGTGGGGTCATCCCCAAAGAATATCTCCCATCGGTCGAAAAGGGTGTTACCGAGGGGGTTTCAAACGGAGTATTGTCTGGTTATCCTCTTGTGGGTGCTAAGGTTACGCTGATTGACGGGTCGTTTCACGCAGTGGACTCCTCTGAAATTGCTTTCGAGCAGGCGGGTGTTTTAGCGGCTCAGGAGGCGATTCAAAATGCCGGTCCTATTTTACTTGAGCCGGTAATGCGGGTCCAGGCGGTGGTTCCAGAAGCGAATTATGGAGCCATTCAGGGCGGTTTGATTGCCAAGCGGGGCGAGATAACGGATACGCATATGCACGGCAACATGAGGGTGATTGACGCCAAAGTCCCGTTGGCGGAGATGTTTGGTTATTCCGGCCAGATTCGCAGTGCAACCAGCGGCCGCGGCAGTTTTTCGATGGAACCGCTCAGTTATGAAAAAGTTCCTGAACAAATTTCAGAAAAAATCTTAATGGGCTATTGACAAGCTCTGGATTTCTTGGTAAATGTAACTGTTTTCCAGCCGAAGCGAGCGGCGAAAGGATTTTGTCGCGTATCGAGTTGGGCTGTTCATTTCTAAAAATGAGATGGTACAGGGATGGTAGAGAGGGCCGAAACCGGCTGTTTTGACGGGTTTGACCTGTTGAAGTGGGTCGTATGGCTCCAAACGCCCGATTGTAGTTGGGCCTCAAACTAAGGAAGACGAATAGATGTCTTTCCTGCCTTAGAAAGAAAAAACACTATTTTTCTTTGGGATAGTGCTGTTTTTACAGGTTTCTTCTTGTTTTGAAGAAGAAAGATGTGTATCGTTGCTGGCTTCAGTAATTTGATAGCGACACTATAGGTAGATATTAAGGGTTGACCAATGGCAGATACCGAAAGAATCAGAATTAGAATGGAAGCGTATGACCACCGTGCGTTGGACAGCTCGGCCAAGGAAATCGTTGAGCAGGCCCGGCGTACCAATGCCAAGGTCAGTGGCCCGGTTCCGTTGCCGACCCGGATCGAGCGCTATACAGTGCTTCGCAGCCCCCATGTGAACAAGAAGTCTCGCGAGCAGTTTGAAATGCGTACCCATAAACGAGTGATTGATATTTTTGACGCTAACTCCCGTACGGTCGAGGCCCTGAACCGGCTGGTTGTTCCGACGGGTGTTTTTGTTAAGATAAAAGCATAAAAAGGAAGTAAGAACGATGGCAATGTTGCTTGGCAAAAAAATCGGAATGACCCAGATTTATGATGAATCGGGGAAGATGGTAACGGTTACTGTGATTCAGGCAGGCCCCTGCAAGGTGCTGCAGGTCAAGACCTCGGATGCGGACGGCTACGGTGCGCTGCAGATTGGTTTTGATGATGTCAAGAAAAGCCGGATTAAGAAGCCGGCCGAAGGACATGCGAAAAAGGCAGACAGTACCCCTAAGCGGTTTATTCGTGAATGGCGGCTGAATGCTAAGGAAGAACCGGCTCATGCACTTGGAGACGAGATTGGTGTTTCTGAGTTTTCCGAAATCAAGTTCGTCGATGTCGTCGGTACCAGTAAGGGTAAAGGATATGCCGGTGTTATGAAACGACACGGTTTTGGCGGGTTCCCGGCATCACACGGTTGCGAACGCAAGCACCGTGCTCCCGGCTCAATTTCCTCTCACGCATCCGATGCGGGTCATGGCGGAAATGTCAAGAAGGGTAAACGCATGGCAGGCCGCATGGGCGGCAACCGTGTTACCACCAAACACCATCAACTCGTTTCCATCGATGAAGAACAAAACTTACTGGTCGTTAAAGGCGCCATTCCGGGTCCGTCCGGCGGTTATGTTGAAATTTGCAGTTCCAGAACACGACCCCAAAACTAAAAAAATGGATACAAAGATGATTGACATAAAAGTCTATAATCGAGAAGGCAAAGAACTGGAAGACCTCCAGGTGGATGAGGCGCTGTTTGGCGGTACGATTCGTCCGGCCTTGCTTAAGCAGGCGATTGTGATGTACCACGCCAATAAGCGGGTTGGGACAGCCGCGACCAAGAGTCGCGGGATGGTTGACGGTTCCACACGCAAGATTTATCGCCAAAAAGGGACAGGAAACGCTCGTGCCGGTTCGATTCGGACGCCCGTTCGTGTGGGCGGCGGTGTAACATTTGCCAAAGTGGCTCGTGATTTCAGTAAAGATATGCCGAAAAAACAACGCCGGTTAGCATGTGATTCAGCATTGCTGGCTAAGATGCAGAGCGGTCGTGTGTTCGTTGTCGATGAGCTGAGTTTTGACGCTCCCGGGACCGCCGAATTTGCCCGTGTTCTCGGCAATCTGAAGATCGATCGCAGTTGCCTTGTTACGCTGCCTGAATCGGATACCAATGTTTATAAATCGGCCAGAAACATCTACAAGGTCGATGTTATGAAGATTGACGACCTGAATGCCGGAGATATCTGCAATAAGCAGAATGTACTCTTTACGAAAGATGCGTTTCTGGCGTTGCTGGACAAGAAGAAAACAAATTAGAATTACGGGATAAAATTGTGGACGATTATAACATTATTATCAAGCCGTTGGTAACTGAGCAAGGGATGCATTTTGCGAATACTAAAAATGCATACAGCTTTGAAGTGAACAAAAAGGCCAATAAGGTTCAGATTCGCGGTGCTGTTGAACGGCTATACAGTGTTAAGGTAACGGATGTTCGCACTGCGAATATCAAAGGTAAGCCCCGTCGTCGTGGTCGCACAATGGGTATGACCAAGAGCTGGAAAAAGGCGGTTGTTGTACTGGGTGAAGATTATCATATTGACCTGTTCTAAGTAAAACGATCAAGGAAAGAATAGAGAGTTTTAATTATGGCGATACGAGTTTATAAACCAACATCAAACGGCCGTCGGAATATGTCGGTGATTGATTACAGGGCTGTTTTGACGACTGATAAGCCGGAAAAAACGCTGTGTAAGCGAATTAAGAAAAACGGCGGACGCAATAATCACGGTAAGGTAACAGTCCGGTTTCGCGGCGGTGGAGCGCGTCGGATTTATCGAACGATTGATTTCAAACGAAGTAAAGATGGCATGGTTGCAACGGTTAAGACTGTTGAATATGACCCTAACCGGAACTGTTTTATCTCGCTGGTTGAGTATGCCGATGGTGAGAATCGTTATATTCTGGCTCCTGCTGGGATTCAGGTTGGCGCCGAGGTCGAAAGCGGCCAGAGTGTTGAGCCGAAACCGGGGAATACGATGCCGTTGTCAGGTATTCCGGTGGGTGTTGAGATTCATAATATCGAAATGAATGCCGGTCAGGGCGGAAAACTCGTCCGAAGTGCCGGTGGCGTCGCCCGCCTGATGGCCAAGGAAGGTGGATGGGCAACGATTATCTTGCCGAGCGGCGAAATGCGAATGGTTCGCAAGGAATGCCGTGCGACGATTGGGCAGCTCAGTAATGGCGATTATAAAAATGTAAAGATCGGCAAAGCCGGTCGAAAACGACATATGGGCCGCAAGCCGCATGTTCGCGGCAAAGCGATGAACCCGGTGGCTCACCCGATGGGTGGTGGTGAGAGTCGTTCCAATGGCGGACGACATCCCTGTTCTCCGACCGGCGTGCCGGCCAAGGGCGGCAAGACACGCAGTCCGAGAAAGGCAACTGGCAAGCGCATTATCCGTCGGCGGAAAACAAACCGAGGAATTCAGACCGTACTCTAAGTCGGCATAGAAACAAAACGAAAGAAGCAAAAAAAGAGGAATTTGAATGGGACGATCGACAAAAAAAGGCCCTTATGTGGATGAGAAGCTGTACCTGAAGGTGCAGAAGCAAATGGATGCAGGGAGCAAGGATCCGATTAAGACCTGGGCTCGCGCCTGTACCATTATCCCTGAATTTGTCGGCTATACTTTTATGGTTCACAATGGCAAGCTCTTTCGCAAGGTATTTGTAACGGAAGATATGGTTGGTCATAAATTGGGTGAATTCTCGTTGACGCGTACCTTTAAGGGTCATTCCGGCAGCCGTTAATTTGGCCGCCTATTTATATGAAACGCCAGAAGGCAAAGGTTAAAAAATGCTTAGTGGAAAAAAGTTAACTCAGGTTTGTAAAGAACGGAAGATCAGCGATGGTCAGTTGGCTGAGCATCTCGCTCACGGCGGCATGAGTACCGAAGACGCTTTGGGTGTCGTTCGTAACTGGAAAAAGGAACTTTATATTCCGGCTCCGGGCAAAGAAGATGTTGAGCGGCTTGTGTCGGCTTTGGGTGTTGAGACG
>QNBU01000107.1 GCA_003644215.1 Planctomycetota bacterium | reverse complement strand
GAGTCGATTTTTCAGGATCTGGAAGCAGCGATGGTGTCTGCCGCACGGAAGCATTTTGGCGTGCAGGCAACTTCCGAGATGGAGATCGAGGTCAGTATTGACCGCGCCAGCGGAGCGATCAGAGCGTTTAAGGACGACACAGAGATCGACATTCGGAAATTAGGTCGCATTCCAGCGCAAACGGCTAAGCAGGTCATGATTCAGAAAATTAAGTCTGATGAACGAGACAGCATCTACGCTCAGCCTGTTCAGCGAAAAGGCGAGATCGTTAGTGGGACAGTGGCCCGTTTTGAGGGCGGTTCCATGATTATCACGCTTGAAAACCGGGTCGAGGCGATTATGCCGAGAGCCGAGCAAATTACCGGTGAATCGCACCATCCCTCAGAACGCATTCGCGCGATGATCTTCGATGTGCGGGAGTCGGCGAGCCAGGTCAAAATCGTTTTGTCCCGCACACACCCGGATTTCATTCGCCGATTGTTTGAGCTGGAAGTGCCGGAAGTGGCTGAGGGAATCATTGAAATCAAGTCGCTGTCGCGTGAATCCGGTTACCGTACAAAAGTCGCCGTGGAAACACTTGACGACAAAGTGGACCCGGTAGGAGCCTGCGTGGGTGTACGCGGCAGCCGCATCCGAAATATCGTCGATGAACTCGGCGGTGAAAAGATTGATATTGTTCGATGGAGCGATTCATCTCAGGTGCTGATTGCCAATGCCTTGGCACCGGCCAAGGTCAGTGAGATTGCGATTTGCTTTGAACTGGGGCGTGCAACGGTGGTCGTTACCGAGGATCAACTCTCGCTGGCCATCGGTAAACACGGCCAGAATGTTCGTCTGGCAGCCCGGCTGACCGGATGGGACATCGATATTCTGACACCCACTGAATACAATAAGGAAGTGGACCGGCTGACAACCTGCATTAAAGGTATCGGAGAGATCGAGGACAGCTTTGTGGATAAGCTGCTGGCGCTGGGGGTTATCTCGGTACTCGATTTGGAAGAGGTTGGAACCGGCCCACTGGTTGAGGAATTGGATATCGAGCAGACATTGGCCCAAAAGATTATCACCGCCGCCGAGGAATCCGCTAAGGAAGCGACGGTCGAGGAAAATAAAACGCAGGCCGAAGATATATTGAAACAGGAAAAAGACAAACCCGCTTAAACCGACCACCGGTTGAGTTTGAGTCAATAACAATTAGCGGTTGTGATGAGGTCGATTTAGGAGACAGTTTTGGCTAAAGCGAGTACACGAGTCCATTTGTTGGCTAAAGAATTAAGCGTTAAGAGCAAGGCCATTATTGAAAAGTGCCAGGCCGAAGGGCTGGACCAGATCAAGAATCATATGTCAACGATTTCTGTGGGGCTGGCCGCGACCATTCGTGAATGGTTTAGTGAAGGCAGTCATGCTACCACGGTTGAGGCCGCGGCACGAGTGGACTTGAAGAAAGCTCGCGTTAAACGCAAAAAGGTCGTTAAGAAAAAAGAGGAGTCCGAAGCGACCCAAGCCGCACAAACCCCACCCATCGCAGAAGAAGCCATTCAGGAAGAGTCGCCGGAAACAGCCGCGCCAGACGAGGCGCCGACGGAAGTGATTACTGAAATCACTGCGGCTAAACCGGCGAAGAAGAAAAAGAAAGCGGACGCAACAGAGGCGACAAAAGCCGAAAAACCGGAAAAGATCGTTCCCGCCGGCCCCATGTTGGAAAAACCAAAACCGGCGGTTCTGGCAGGTCCGACGGTCATTCGTGTTGAAACAGTTGAAGCTGACACACGTCCCGTACGCCGCCGCACGCCGCGCCCCAGCTATAATCAGCCAGCTACGCAGCCGCTTTTACCCAGTCAGGATGCACCGGTTAAGGGGAAAAAGGCAGGGAAAGCCAAAACTCACGGCCGGAAAAAAGAAAAAAGCTCAAGTGAAGGTGATTCACAGCATCGCGGTGATATAAAGCGCATGCGTTCTCGTGATGTTGAAGAACGCCGTGCGCGTTTGGCGGCGGCTCGCGGCGAAACAACGCGGGTCAAACCCTCTCGGCGCATCGAAGCAAGAAGAGCCGGCGATGTGGTCTCACATGTAGAGCGGCCGGAAAAAGCCACGGTAACTGAACCTATTTTGGTAAAGGATTTGTCGGCGGCGTTGGCGCTCAAGGTCGGAGAGGTTATTGGTAAACTGATGTCGCAGGGTGTGATGGCGACGGCGAATCAGGCGATTTCAACAGATGCAGCAGAACTGGTGGCGATGGAATACGGCACGGAGCTGACCATTGTACGCAAAAAAGGCGTCCTCGAAGAGATTCAGGAACAGTTTGACTCGCGCGAGCGCAAAAAGCTCGAAAAACGCCCGCCGATTATTACGATGCTTGGGCATGTGGACCATGGAAAAACCAGTTTGCTGGACAAGATTCGCAGCACCAGTGTTGCTTCCGGCGAGGCCGGCGGCATTACCCAGCACATTGGCGCCTATCAGATAGAACTAAATGGAAAAAAGCTGACATTCCTCGACACGCCAGGCCACGAAGCATTTACAGCAATGCGTGCTCGCGGGGCTAATATGACTGATATTGTCGTGTTAGTAGTCGCCGCTGACGATGGTTTGATGCCGCAAACGGTCGAAGCGATTCACCACGCCAAGGCGGCGGGGGTTACGATTATTGTCGCCCTGAACAAGTGCGACATTTCCGGCGTCGATTTTAATCGTATCTATGGCCAGTTAGCCGAGCATGAATTAACTCCGACTGAGTGGAGCGGCAATACAGAGATTGTCAAAACCAGTGCCATCACAGGCGAGGGAATTGAGGAACTGATCGAGCATCTGGACTATCAGGCCGAACTGAGCGATTATCAGGCCGACCCAACCATCCCTGCGCAGGGATGGGTTGTCGAGGCCCAGATGTCCCCGACCAAAGGCCCGCTTGCGACCGTGCTGGTCAAAGAGGGGACGCTTGAAAAAGGGTCGGCGATTCTGGCTGGCAGTGCTTCCGGTCGCATTCGCACGATGACCGACAGCCGCGGCCGCAGCGTAAAAAAGGCCATCCCCTCGATGCCGGTTGAAATTACCGGTCTGGATAGTGTCCCTGCGGCGGGTGATAAGTTCTTCTCGCTGCCGGATATTAACCAGGCCAAAGCCGCTGCCGAACAGGTTCGACATTCGGTGCGTGAAGAAGGTCTGGCAAAAAAATCTCTGGTAACGCTGGATAATCTGTTCTCGCATATCGAGGCGGGCAACATCAAGGAACTTAACCTGATTATCAAAGCGGATGTACAGGGGTCCGTGGATGTGCTGATTAAATACCTGACCGAGTTGAGTACCGATGATGTCAAGATTAAGGTCGTTCACGCCGCAGTCGGTGGTGTTACCGAGGGCGATGTGGTGCTGGCTGAGGCGTCCGAGGCGATTGTTATCGCCTTTAATGTCGTCGCCAATGAACGGGTGCGGCAGATCGCTGACAGCAAAAAAGTTGACATCCGTCGGTACAGCATTATTTATCGCATTACCGAAGACCTCAAGGCCGCGATGGTGGGGATGCTGGAGCCGGAATATATCGAAAAAATATTGGGCCGGTTGGTTGTTCGCGATACATTCA
This sequence comes from Planctomycetota bacterium, assembly GCA_003644215.1. Classification (GTDB taxonomy): domain Bacteria; phylum Planctomycetota; class Phycisphaerae; order Sedimentisphaerales; family Anaerohalosphaeraceae; genus 4572-13. The sequence goes on along the minus strand of QNBU01000107.1, from coordinate 1,296 downwards.
AGGTTTCCAAGGTCGGAACCATCGCTGGTTGCTTTGTTAGCAGCGGCCTGGTCAGCAAGAGTGCTAAGCTTAAACTTATTCGTAATGATATTGTTGTTAAAGATGATTGTGTCATTGAAACGCTCAAGCATTTCAAAGATGATGTCCGCGAAGTCAAGTCCGGCCTTGAGTGCGGAATCAAAATCGCCGGGTACGATGATATTAAAATTGACGATGAATTCGAAGCGTATGAGATCGAAGAAATCGCCAGAACGCTTTAGGCACTCTAACGAAACAAATCGTGGCACGGGCATCGGAGTCCGTGGATCATGGTCAGGATGGCCATACTGCACGAAAACAAATAGAACAAAACGCCCTGAAAGGGCCGGTGTAATTTAACAGGAATAGCCGCCAATGGCTTCCAGAAGACAACAAAAAGTCGCACGAGTCATTCGGGAGTCCGTCAGCAAGACGATTCTGACCGGGTTGAGCGACCCGCGAGTTCACGGTCTGATCAGTGTAACCGAAGTCGATGTGTCGCCGGACATGAAAAACGCGACGGTCTATCTGAGTATTCTGACGCCGGAAAATCGTGGGCAGGACACGATATTTGAAGCGATGTGCCATGCAAACGCTCATTTTCAGCACGAGTTAAGTGGCGAACTGACCGGTAAGTGTTGTCCGAAATTACAGTTTAAGCAGGACCAAAAAGTCAAAAAAACGCTGGAAACGCTCCGGCTGATTGAAGAGGCCGAGCACGAATACTCCGAGCATCCGCTGCTGGGGAGTTGCGAGGATACAAAAGAATGATGGCAGGGTAGTCGCTTATGAAGAATAGTAAGAAATACAGTCTGAAAATAACCAAGCTGTTTAATTCGCTGAAACGAAAGTCAACCAAACAGCCGATGCCCAAATACGGCGACCCGATTGAGACGATTGTTTATGCGATGGTCAGTGAAGCGATGCCCGAGGCGATGGGCGGGCGGTTCTATCGACGAATGATGAAGCACTTTGTTGACATCAATGACCTGCGTGTTTCTCGCAGGGAGGAGATACTGGATGTTTTCAGGGATTCGTCCGCAGAATGTGAAAAAAGTGCCGCGTCCATTACGTGGACATTGAATGCTGTTTTTACGAAAACAAACGGGATGACATTGGCCGGATTGACCCAGGATGGAAAACGACAGGCGCATAAGGAACTCTCTGAGATTGAAGGGATAACCCCCTTCGCGGTGAGCTATTGTTTTCTGACAGCGCTGGGCGGCCATGCGATCCCGCTCAATGCGAAAATGATTGACTATCTCATGGCCGGTGAGT
>QNBU01000106.1 GCA_003644215.1 Planctomycetota bacterium | reverse complement strand
GCAGCGATTGGAACGATACGGGCGATGTTTGGGATAATGAGAGCGGGACTTGGCATGTAGAGGAGCAGGCGAGTGCTGACAAATACCTGGGGCAGATAGACGGAGCGGCAGCGGTCGGGGCCGCTTTGGTAAGCATAAATTATGGGCCGGATGTCCAATTTCGATCTTTGTGCCGGTTGAAATCGGCAGGGGGAGCGGGGCTGCTTTTCAGGATTACTGATGCTACACCAGGATCGGAGGATGGCTATATATTTATTGCATCGACCGCATCCGATCTTTTATATTTATATAGCCTGTCGGGAGGAACGCCGACAAGTCTCAGCACCGCCACTTTCCCGCTTTCGGTCGGCGATGACTTTTATCTGGGGATTATAGTCAAAGGGCCCACAATAGAGTGCTATGCCAGCACCGCACTCGCCGATCTTTGGGACGTATCAAATCGGGCAATTTTGGAAACTGATTCTACACACACAGCCGGTCAGGTCGGCCTTGCTACGATGTCGGCTAATGGTCGTTTCACTGATTTCTTGCTTTCCAGGATTGCCGACAGGTATATTCCCGCCGATCAGGTGGACATAGAAATCAAAGCGATGTTTTCAACCATTGCTCCGTTTAGCGATTAGGATCATAATGTGAATGTAGAAAAAGAAATCGACAGGTTGAGCGCGGCAGTGATTGCCTTGCGAAAACGAATCAGGGGTATGCTCTCGCGCAAGGGTGGGGCGATTGTAAATTTGCGGGTTGATGGCGCGGCGCTGCGCGGCGGGTGGTTCAGCGGGGTATCTACACTAATTACCAGTTTTGATGGAATACTGACGGCAATCAATATTCATACGGAAATTCGCAAAGATACGGATTTTTATAGCCACGCTTCGACATCAAGCGATGTAATAATTATAAAATCAGGATGGTATCGGATCAGCTATTGCGTGAGGATCAGAAATGATCTCGCGAATCGCTCCTGCCTGCGAGTGTCGGTGTACGATGACGGGGCGGAAATAGCACAGGGCAAATCACAGAACTATAGTAGATATAATACCTATGGTCGCTATATTTCCTGTTCAAGCTCGTTCATAGCCGAGATAGCGGCGGGATCGATACTCGATTTCCGCACAGATGGTCAGTCGGGTACTGGGGCTTTCGGCACTGGTACATGTAATTATGCCGTTCAAGCATACTCGCAATTTACGATAGAGAGGATTGATGAATGAATAACGAATTTTGGCGCATTGTAGCCAGCGGCTTGTTGGCCGGCGTGATGTTGGGGGGATAACATGCCATTTCCAACGGTAAATACGATATTCGAGGATTTTACGGGGGCAAATGGCACGACACCGCCAAACGTGAACTGGGCTAATGATGTAGTCGGCGCGGGCGTTGGTAACGGAATACAGATTCAGGGCAATGAAGGCGCGGCGTTAGGAGGCGGTGCGGATTCAGCTTATTGGATCGCGTCAACCACTGGGCCAAATTGTGAAGTTTATGTGACTGTGCAAACACGCCCGGCTGATGGTACGGATGTATCTCTTTTTGCGCCGGTGCAAAATTCCGGAATAGCCGTAACCGTAGCTGGTTATTGGTTGTCTTTTGTACGGGACGATTTTGGAGGAGATGTGCTGATACCGGGCCGTGTTGATGCTGGCCCGACAATGACACCGTTGGGCGCAGACATCGGCGTTGTTTTTTCGGACGGCGATGGTTTTGGAATGCGAATCAATAGCGGCACGATAGAAATTTGGCACAATCCGACCGGCACAGGGTGGGTGCAGGTTGGGACAAGGGCGGATTCAACATACAGCGCAGCCGGAAACCTTGCGCTTGTTAGCACAAGTGCTGTTTGCCGGATCAATAATTTCGGCGGTGGCAATTATGCTGCGCCATTACCCTGTATAACGGATAAACAGATGCGCTCGACACTCGAAACCTACGATTTTAACAACACCTGCTACCGCCACCCTCGCGCCTATGGTGCATCCTGGTCAAGCTACTATGGCGCGAAGGGCGGTGGATTCGGATCGTTGACCTGGAAAGAGGATCGGGAAATAGGCCGCGATTATGCCGATCTGGGGTACTGGTATCGAGTGAAAAAGCGGCTGGGTATCCGCACGATCCTTTTTGATGGATTTCTCACGGATATTGAAGAAAGCCAGAGCGACTCTAGCGTGATCACTTGCACAGCTATGGGCTGGTCTAGCGTGTTCGGCGATGATCGTTTCAACAAAGTCTACCGCGATTCGCGGCCCGGCGAATGGACTAGTAGCGAGGATGAAGACGGTGATTTCCAGCCCGAAAAGTTTGACTACGATTTGAGCAACGGATTATGGCTTGAGCCTCGGCGCGGTGTCGATTTTGTGACCGGAGAATATGTGTATGTGCGCTATGATATTCCTTATGATCGTAATCTTTATAATGTGCGATTTGAATATGAACTAGAGCTACCAAATTCGTGGCCGGGCAAACTAGAGGTGCGCGATGACGGCGGTGTTTTGTGGTCAGTGACTTCAACAGCGAGCGGCTCAAAGAGCTTGGCTACCTCTAGCGGGGCTACATACATCGAGGTCAGATTCTATGTCACGGATGACGGCGAAAACACCGCAGTCGATGATACTGTATATGCCAATTTGACAACGGTCATCATTGCCGGTGATCCTGTAAACACTACAATTGAGCAGATCGCCATTGATTTGGTTTCATTTTTGGCCGATCATGGTCTGACTCAAGATACCTCCAAAATCGGGGCGGTCGGGGGTACTTTACCAAATACCGTCGCTTTCGAGAATGATCAATCACCACAAGCGATCATGGAATGGGCCGCGCAGTTTGGAGGCGATAGCGATTCGCTTTTGGCCTGGGGTGTACAGACAAACGACAAGCGGCGCATGTACCTGGAAGCGCAAGACCTGACCACAATCAAATATGTGGTCAGGCGGGCCAGTGGGTTGACCGCGCAGATCAAGGGATCGCTTAAAAACAGCGCACAAAAATTATACGGCGTGTACCAGGATGAAAACCACCAGGTGCAGCGCACCGCCGACAAAGATGCTACCGCCCTGATAGCCGAGATGGATGGCAACTTTCGCCGGTCTGAATACAAGGTCGAGGGGACACTGGACACGGCTACGATTGACCAGGTGCTTACACTGGCTCTGGCTGAAAACCAACAGCCTCGCGTTACGACCTCCTTTTCAGTCAGTGATTTTGTATACTCGCCCACAGGCAAGCGGATTCCGGTCACTCGGCTGCAAGCGGGGGGGATCGTGATGGTCGATGACTTTCGGGCGCGGGAAGCGACTTTGAGCAGGAATGATTACCGCACTCAGTGGACATCATTTCAATTGGTCGGGGTAGAGATTGACGAGGAACGGAATACGGCGCGGTTGATTCCCGCTGGGGATCGGCGCGAATTCGAGCAGTTTTTGATCAAACTATCTAAATTATGATCATAATTGAAAAGAGAAGCTATGGCACAACTACCAACAGAAACGCGACTAAAAATATATTGACAACAATTCAGCATCATATAACGCATCATTACCAGAAGCAGCACAAGCCGGACTGACAGCGACACAAAAGACTTTGCTTTTTTGTGCGGTGGCACTGGCGCGGGTGGGCGTTGAACTTTTGCGGCGGGTGTTTCTCGGACCATTCATGTGCTTTTTCTATGACGCACTGTTTACATTTTGCGCCATAAGCAGGAGTTCCGTCTCGGTGTGATTTTTCTAAATAAAATTCAGACAGAGATTTTTCTTGTTTACATCTGGTACATTTTTTAGTTTTCATAGTTTAATTATAGCACGATACCATAAAATCGTTAAGGAGGTATGTTTTGGCATCAGATGACACGCTTTTGATCTTTTTACCCACAAACAATGAACCACCATCATCCAATCCGATGACACTTGACACAAGAAATCTGCATCCTGTTTTAGACGCGGATGCTTCTACAGACGAGAGTGCAGTTTTTACAGGTGTTATGCCGCGCCATTATGCCGGGGGCGGGGTAACCGTCTATATCCATTATGCTATGTCAAGCGCAACAAGCGGCAATATAGATTGGGACGCACAATTTGAACGCATTGGCGATCAGCAGCAAGACTTAGACAGCGATGGATTCGCAGCAGTTCAAAGCGTGAATAACACCACAGTGCCAAGTACGAGCGGCTTGGTTGACATAGTTTCAATCGCTTTCACAGACGGTGCGCAAATGGATTCGATAGCCGTAGGCGAATCTTTTAGACTAAAAATCACCAGGGACGCATCCGCTGATACAGCGGCGGGTGATGCCGAGCTAGTGGCAGTAGAAATCAAGGAAACATAAAAAATGGCGCGGCTTTTTAACGGCTCAAATGAATATTTAGAGCTCGATAGCACGCCGGTCACGGCTGCGCCCTTGACTATCGTTGCGCGATTTTATCAGGATGATGTGTCCACCTGGGCAAATAGGTGCATTGCCGGTGTTTTTGATTTGAGTTCGCCAAGTAATTGGTTTGTTTTGAAAACAAAGATTGACGGGGCCGGCAATTATATCAGGGCGGATACTCGATCATCAAGTGGCTGGCAAGAGGTCGCGTCAACGGCGCAATTTTCTGGTAATACGTGGCATCATGCTGCGGCCGTGTTCGCCAGCTCCACAAGTCGAACAGTATACCTGGACGGCGGCAATAGTGCAACAAACACCACGAGTGTAACACCATCTGGAATTGATAGAATTTCAATCGCGAGGTTGGGCGACTCGTCGCCGGGAAATTACATGAGCGGCAGAGTGGCGGAGGTAGCGATGTACAATGCCGCGCTGTCCGCCGATGAAATCGCCAGTTTGGCGCGTGGCTTTTCTCCGTTATTGATACGGACTCAAAATTTAGTTGGGTATTGGCCGTTGATCCGAGATG
>QNBU01000105.1 GCA_003644215.1 Planctomycetota bacterium | reverse complement strand
CTGACACCCATTATGTCATCGCGACCATTGTCATATAAGAGGTCCGATAGTACGACGACTCCGCGCGAGAATCATTCTTTTTGGTTCACCATTGAGCCCGTGTGTTTTTTCCTTTAAGAAAGCTGCTTTTTTGGCCGTTAGAGGTACAGATGTTTTCTATATTTTATGAGCAAATGCGGGCTTTGTACCTGTTGATTATTAAGGAATTGGAAATGACGCTAAGGCATTGTTTTAAGCTAAAAACGGTTTCGATTATCTTGTTATTGAGTATCTTGGTTGGCGTTGCTCCTGCGGGCCGCCGAGATAAGCAGATGTCCACAAAGACATTGCGTTCAATGGCACGCGCTTATATGGCGTTTGGCAAGTATGAAAAGGCGCATTTGTTTGCTGAGCGGGCATTGCGGCAGGGGCAATCACAGAAAACCGATACCGGCGAAATGGCGTTATGCCTGATCGATATGGGGACCGTTTGCAGTTATGAGGGGTTGCTGACACAGGCCCGACGACGACTGGAAGAGGGTGTTGAACTCCAAAAAGAGGCCCTTTTTGCTGACCACCCCTATGTGGCCCATACGCTTCGAATGCTCAGTAATGTCTGTCTTCGCCAAGGTGATCTGGAGCAGGCGGAAGCTGTTTTATCACGGGCGGTCGGCATTATGCTGAATCACTGTGAGCTGCAGAGCAAGGAGATGGCGCCTTTCATTTTTGAATCGGCAAATTTGCAGTTTGCTAAGGGCAATTTGAATCAGGCACGCAATAATTATCAGACAGCGCTGGACGCCTACGAGCAGTCCTATGGTTCGCAACATTTGATGACCGCTAATGTTCTCGAAAAAATGGCCCGTCTGCATACTGCTCAGAATGATACGGAAGAAGCAACTCAACTGCTGTCTCGGTCATTGAAGATTAAGACGCGGATTTACGGCCGCTATCATCCCGGTTTAATCGACAGTTGGCTGGCAATGGCTCGCCTGTACAAACAGCAGGGGCAGACCGAGCGATGCGAGTACTATCTGGCAAAGTCCACCGAAACGGTTTCTAACAGCCGCAACGCGGTAACAATGGCCCGTGTTTACGAGCAGGTAAACCAAATTCGCAAACAGGGTCTTATCGCGGCAGCGATTGTAATCAACTAAGCCAGAACCCAATCTTTTCTACGAGTTGCTTAGGATCGTTTTCGCCGATACGAGTCAGACGAACCCGGACGATTTCCATTTGAATTGCTACCGCCGCTACTCGATGCCGGAGGGCGGCTGTCTTGCTCGTACTTTCCAAATACCATACGGCCCGCAGATGTTTGCAGGGCGCTGGTAACTGAAAACAAAACGGTTCGGCCGATTTTATTGCTGGCGCCATCAATGACGACCATCGTACCGTCTTCAATAAATCCCACGCCTTGTTCCGGATCCTCTCCTCGGCGGATAACTTTGACCGTCATCGTTTCGCCGGGCAAGGTAATGGTTTTTAAGGCATTGGCGAGATCATTGATATTGACCACATCAACCCCTCTTAGAGAGGCCACTTTGTTCAGATTGAAATCATTGGTAACCAACCGCCCGTCACAGTTTTTTGAGAAAGCAACCAGTTTCTGATCAACTTCTGTGTGTTCCTCCACACCGGGAGGCGGGGTGTCGTCGATGGTTACCTCGACAACGGGGCTGTGTTGAAGTTTGTTGAGCATGTCCAGCCCCCTGCGGCCGCGATTTCGTTTGCCCTTGTCTGCGGAGTCCGCGACAAGCTGTAGTTCGTTGAGAACGAATCGTGGAACAATCAAAGGGGCGTCAAAAAGTTTAGTTTCCGCGATGTCCGCGATGCGACCATCAATAATGACAGAAGTGTCCAGTACGAGCGGACGCAAGCCCCTTGTTTGCCGGGTGAACTCGACATAGGGGACGAGAAATCGGAAGTCGTCTTTCGTCCTGATGACGATGCTGACACATAAGTAACAGATACACAGGTCCGCGATCCAAAGTCCCATTCGCAGAGTGTCCTCCGGCAGTTGCCAATAGAAGTCATTCATCATAATGATGACCTGGTTTAATGCCCAGCTAACGAACATTCCAATCAGCAACCCAAAGAAGATGCCAGTCAGAGTAAATAGAGATTTTTTCGGGGTGAGCCATTCAACGGCGACGGCCAAAACGGTCAAGGCCAGAGCAATGACAAAAACGCTGATGTCTTGTTCGCTCTTATTGGCAGTTAGATTCAAACCAAGAAGCAAAAAAGCGGTTGATGTAACGAGGAATAAAAAACGGACAAAATACAATAAAAGCATCGATAATTCCTTTCAAATAAATACGATAAATACGGTCAACAATAAACAGAAGCAAGGCGGTATAATACGACTTCACGAACAAAGTGTATCGTCAAAATATAAGAGATAACTTTCAATAATCGTAGATTTATAGAAAAACAAGCGTGATGATAACAGGCAGAACGATATAACCACTTTTTTTATCAGGGGTTATCATTTTCCATAGGCCTTTTTCGGATCATAAACCTTTTCGGCAACAAACTCCAAATTACTCTTCGTACCCGTCTTAACAGCACGGTAGAAGCAGGATTGGTAGCCGACATGGCATTGGCCCCGGTCAACGGATACCCGCAAAATCAGGCAGTCCTGATCGCAGTCAACGAGAATTTGCTGAACTTTTTGGACATGGCCGGATTCCTCGCCCTTTTTCCACAGTTTTTTTCGAGAGCGGCTAAAAAAAACGGCGTTTCCTGTCTGTAAAGTGAGATTGAGCGCCTCTTCATTCATATAGGCAACCATTAATACCCGGCCCGTTTCGGCATCTTGCGAAATAGCGGTAATCAATCCGTTTGCGTCAAATTTCGGCATAAAGCCGAGACCTTCTTCGATGTCTTTATTTGCACCCATAAAATTGGACTCCGTAGAACTAAGGTATCAAAACTCTTGAAATTTCATAATCCTGTCGTTGCCGAGACGGATTCTTATTGAAAACGGCCTTTTTACACACTATGCTAAAGAAAAACAAGCTTTTTTCGGAGAACAGCCCTTGGCATACAATGAAGAACGGAAAAAAAAACACCTCTGGACGATTTTACGCATCTTGGTCGGGGTTGGGGCACTGGTTTGGATTTTCAGAGATCCCAAGCAACTCATCGATGATTTTGGACAGATTGAACCGCCCTCTTTTCTTTTGGCCCTTTTTCTGTTTATTTGCGGCAACTTTGTTATTGCGCTTCGCTGGCTTATTTTACTGAGGACTCAGGAGATTAGAATCCAGTGGTGGGCGTGTATCAAAATTCATTTTCTGGGGTTGTATTACAACAATGTTGGATTGGGGTCGATGGGGGGTGATTTATTCAAGGCGTGGTATGTAACGCATCACACTGAAAAACGATTGGAAGCCGCATTTAGCGTAATCGTGGATCGCGTAATTGGGTTATTTTGTCTTGTTTGTATGGCCGGACTGTTTTATCTATTTTTTCCGGTGGCCGCTTCGGTCAACCAAGGCGAACCGGAACTGTCCGGGCTTTTGTCGAAAATAGCTGAACACAGGGATATTATTATATATATTGGAACCGCTGTCGCTCTGTGTCCGATTATTTTAATGATAACCCCTTTTACCCGAGGCAAGGTTATTTCGGGGGCAAAATCAATCTTGTCGAAACGCCATAACATATTTTCAGCCATAAAGTTATATCTTAAAAAACCCGTCATCCTTTTTTTGATGATTCCCCTGACAATCTGCGCACAGAGTCTGGCTATTTTGGGGTTATGGTGTATAGGGAAATCTGTCGGCGTCCCCGTGGCCGCAAAATACTATTTTGTGATTTTCCCGGTGAGTTGGATTGTTGGGGCAATACCTATCGTGCCGGGTGGTTGGGGTGTCCTTGAAGTAACTGTCTCAGCATTGTTTAAGTCGTCAGGCGCCACGGTAGGCCAGGGGGAAATATTAGCCGTCTGCCAGCGGCTTATTCTTCTTTTAGCGTCTCTGCCGGGGTTGGTGGTGCATTTGACCGGAATACATCGACCATCCGATTAGATTTTTGTTGACGAAGCGGGTGCTTGGGTGCATAATAACAGTATTGTTTAGACTTGAAATAGCGGACTATCACGGTAATCGTGATTTTCAAAAGATTAACGGCATGACGCCGGGGAATACAACAGGCAAGATGCAGGCATTTAAGAACTTTCGCAGCTATTTTTTCAGAGGCATGGCTGCTTTGTTGCCCACGATTCTGACGATATGGATATTTGTCCAGTGTTACATTTTCATTCAGGGCAAAATAAGTATTCATATCAATCGCGGCATCGTCGAGTTGATTTTGCTGATTACGGACAACTGGGGAAAAGAATTCTTAATCGATTTCTGGGTTGATGGGCCGGGGCGAATCACGGGTTTTTTCGTTGCCATCATCGGGGTCTGTTTCATTGGCGCCTTTTTGGCCAGTGTGATGGGGCGAACCCTTTGGCATTTTGTGGAAAGAAATCTGATGCGGGTTCCGTTGGTACGCAAGGTTTATCCGTATATTAAGCAGATAACAGATTTCTTTCTTGCTAAAAAAAGTTTAGAGTTCAGCAAGGTCGTTGCGTTTGAGTATCCAAGAAAAGAAAGCTGGTCCGTTGGCTTGGTAACAGGCCACGGTCTTAAAAAGGTTGCGGACAATATCCAAAAGGACTTTTTTACGATTTTTGTTCCGACTTCGCCCACACCGTTTACGGGATATGTAATCATGGTGCCGAGGGCTGAAACGATAGAACTGGATATGTCGATTGAAGAAGCACTTCGTTTTGTCATTAGCGCTGGTGTCATAACGCCGGCAGAACATCTGGCGTTTGAGGCGTCCAGAAAAGAACCGGAAGAAACGAAATCATAAGTTAAGGAGATACAGATGATAGTAACAGTTACCGGAAAACATATTG
>QNBU01000104.1 GCA_003644215.1 Planctomycetota bacterium | reverse complement strand
GTGCTGGATTTCGCGATTCTGCAGGAAAAGGCCGCACAGGAGTTTTATACCAAGCTCTCCGGTGAGGTGCTGGACGAGGTCGTGCAGTTGTTCTACCGCACGCTGGCCGAGGAGGAACGGGTTCACGAAAAGAAACTGCGCCAGCTAAAACGCCACCCGTATGAACTGGCCGAGCCGGATATCGAAACGCTCAAAGACAGCGGCTACCTGGACGCGATGCCGGCGGCGCCGGATATTTCGTTGACGCAGGCCGTTCGGTACGCGATTAAGAAGGAACGGTCGGCGCGGATGCTGTATCGGACACTGGGGCAGATGTGCCAGCGTAAAGAGCTGGCCGAGTTGTTTGCCGAACTGGCCGAAGAGGAAGCGGCACACGCCGAGTACTTCCGCACCGAATACAAAGACCTGCTGGCTGAGCCGACAGGGTGAAAAACGGCGCGATTTGTTATCGTGTAGTTTTTAGGGAATCGAATCGTTACTCATCTAAAGGAATGTGTTCAAATGCACGATATTATGCCGATTTCTAAGACGGGGCATAAAAAGCTGAAAGAAGAACTGGTCGAGTTGGAGGCCGAATCGGTCGTCGTCAGGCAACGGGTGAAAGAGGCGCGTGAGCAGGGCGACCTCAAGGAAAACGCCGAGTATATTTACGGCCGCCAGAATCTGGGCTTTATCGAGGGGCGGATGGGCGAGATTCGGGGCAAGCTGAACTTTTCGAAGGTGACCGATTGCACGGAGGTGCCATGCGATAAGGCGGCGTTTGGCACGGTGGTTACGCTGCGGAACACCGAGAATGACGCCAAGATGGTCTTTCAATTGCTGGGGCCGTATGATGCGGACCTGACCGATGACAGCATTTCGATTGCCTCACCTATCGGCGAAGCGATGCTGGACCATACCGTCGGCGATACCTTCACCGCCACCGTCCCCCGCGGCGACATCGAGTTTGAAGTGCTGGAGATTAATAAGTCGGAAATTAAATAACAGCAATTATCCATTTCAAGGCCTCGCAGAGGCCGTTATGTTGTAGCCCCGGGCGTAAGCCCGGGGGGTAGGGATATCCCCCATCAATCCTCGAGCCCGCGCAGCGGGCGGCATGTTGATTGGGAATAATATGCCGCCCCTAACGGGGCTCAAAAAGATGGGGAGGGAATACCTCTGATCCCCACCCTCACGGGTGGGGCTACAACATTTCGCCCTACGGGCTATTCTTCCATCCCTGCGTTTGCGCTTCGGGCTACTGTTTCAGTGTTTTTCCTTCTAAGATTTTCCAGCCGAGGCCGTGTTGGTTTAGGGCTTGCATAAAAGGGTCGGGGTCGAATTGTTCCATATTCCAGACGCCGGGTTTTTTCCATTGGCCAGTCAGCATCATCTTAGCGCCGATCATGGCGGGGACTCCGGTGGTATAGGACACCGCCTGGGCACCGGTTTCTTTGAAAGCTTCGGCGTGGTCGCATACATTATAGATCATCATATTTTTTTGCTGGCCGTCTTTGACGCCGTTAAAGATGCAGCCGATGCAGGTTTTGCCGGTGTAGTTGGTTCCCAGCGAACCCGGGTCGGGCAGGACGGCTTTCAAGAATTGCAGCGGCACGATTTGTTTGCCCTCGAACTCGACCGGGTCGATGCGGGTCATACCGACATTTTGCAAGACCTGCAGGTGATTGATGTACGCGGCGCCGAAGGTCATCCAGAAGCGGATGCGTTTTAGGCCGGTGATGTTTTGAACAAGCGATTCCTCCTCCTCATGATAGAGCAGATACCCCTTGCGAATGCCGACCTCGGGAAAATCGATGTCCATCGAGACGCTCATCGGGTCGATCTCGATCCACTGGCCGTCTTGCCAGTACTTGCCCTTTTGGGTGATCTCGCGGATGTTGATCTCGGGGTTGAAGTTGGTCGCGAACGGGTGGCCGTGGTCGCCGGCGTTGCAATCGACGATGTCGATATGGTGGATTTCGTCAAAGTAGTGCTTCTGGGCATAGGCGCAGAAGACATTGGTTACGCCCGGGTCAAAGCCGCTGCCGAGCAGGGCCATAATACCGGCGTCCTCAAACGAATCGCGGTAGTCCCACTGCCAGCGATATTCGAACTTGGCCTCGTCGATGGGTTCATAGTTGGCGGTATCCAGATAATCGACGCCGGTTTCCAGACACGCATCCATAATCGGCAAGTCCTGATACGGCAGGGCCACATTGAGTACCAGATCGGGATTGTGCTTGTTGATGAGGGCGACCATCTGGCCGACATCGTCAGCATCCACCTGCGCGGTGGTGATGGGTTTGTCAATCGCCGCGGCGACCCGATCGCATTTGAACTGGGTGCGGCTGGCGAGGATGATTTCGCTGAACACCTCGCTGACTTGGGCGCATTTACGCGCGACCACATTGCCGACTCCACCGGCGCCAATAATTAAGACCTTTGCCACGATTGCTCTCCTGTATGGTTAACGCAAACCACGGCCAAGCACAGCTTGACCGTGCCACCCATAATCGCTTTATTTGAGAAGTATAGCACCGACAGCGGGGATTTGAAATTTGAAATTTGAAATTTGAAATTTGAAATTTGAGATTTGAGATTTGAGGTGTTCGGTGGCCCCATGAGCGCATAAAAAAAGCCAGACACGCTTTAACGATACCTGGCTTCGGAGGAGGGTGATGAAAAAGTCCTTAGAATAATACCGTTTACCTCACTCACTATATATAATATACCCTATAAACGGGGGTCGTGTTTGGTTTTTTTTGTATTTTTTTGCGAACAAACGGCGGCGACCGGTGTCACTAAAACGCAACGGCTGTTTCTATAAAGAGTTACGGGCTATCCGCCAAAAAGGGTCTTACAAAAAAAATCTCACCATTCTGGACAACATTACAATGATGACCCCAAACCCCGTATTTACCACAGTACAAAAACTCACCGTAAGAGTTCAAGCTTTAGCTTGTTCACTGACACACTAAAGTGTGAACTCTTACAAAAAAATTTTCATCGGTAAGCGGCGGCTGGTTCTGGGGTTGGGTGTTTGGGGGTGTGTTTTTCAAAAATCTTTTGATTTTGATCTTGCGTTAAAAACACGAAGAGATAAACTGTGTATTATGTTTGATAACTAAATAACAATAAACAGCCGTGTTTCCTTGTAAAAATACCTAAAATGGAGTAAAAATGGACAATAAAGCGATCAGCCGATACAATTCAGACAACGATAAATCCGTCATTGCGCGTCAAAAGCTGGACAATATGGCGGGGGTTCTGCACGGGCGATCGGTGCGGCTCGACAGCAAGAAAAAAGCTCTGCTTCGGATAATCCTGGACCAAGGCAGCAGCTATGGCCAGGTCGCACGATTGAGCGGCGAACACGCCAGCACGGTTAGCCGCCGGTTCCGTTCGATGGTGCGTCGGCTGGGCGGCGGAATGCTCCGCAGCACAGACGGTGCGGAGCGAACCCTGACTCCGCTGGAAAAAACCATCCTGATCGAGTCGTTTCTCTACGGCACAGGCCAGAAAGCCATCGCCGTCAAGCTGGGCATCAGCCGCTACCGTGTGCGAAAAGTACTGGCGGCGTTTCAAGACAATAAACCAACAGCAGCCCGAAGCGCAAGCGCAGGGATGGACGACCGGATAACCAGCAACACACCCGCACGGCCAAGCACAGCTTGACCGCGGGCACCCGCCGCGGCGCTTTTGTTAAAGGAACAACGAAATGTTTGAGTTTAATGTAGAAACCTGTATTGATTTTCCGACGCCGCAGACGCCGCGGGCGGGCGAACTGATGCGGCTGTTCGGGGTGCGAACCAAGCGGCTGACGCAACAGCGATTGCAGCACCGGTGTCGGCTGCGGGTTCGGCCCGGCGACATTGTCTATATCACCGGGGCCAGCGGTGCGGGCAAGACGGTTTTGCTCAATGCGATGTATGAACAAATCGACGCTTGCGACCGACTGCGGCTGGACGCTATCGAGCTGGCTAATGACCGCCCGCTGATCGACTGTATTGACCAGCCGCTGTTTGCCAGTACCGAAACCTTTAGCCGTGCGGGCCTGGGCGATGTGTTCTGTATGCTGCAAACCCCGGCGGCACTGTCGCTCGGCCAGCAGCATCGCTATCGGCTGGGGCTGGCATTAGCCGGTTTGGCGGCCTTTCTCTTTGCCGATGAGTTTACCAGCTCGCTGGATCGCATCACCGCCGCCGGAGTCGCGCATCAAATACGAAAACACGCGGCCAAAAGCGGCAAGGTCTTTGTGCTGTGCTCCAGCCATGAGGACATTTTGCCCGACCTGCGACCGGACATCCTGATTATCAAAAACCTCAACGGACGGACCGAAACGCTCTATAAAGATAAAACACGCGATCCGGTTAATCGTGTTGTGTTCACCGGACGGACGCACCCACAAGCTATCGCTTGAAGGTGCCACCCGTCGCAGCCCCATCGGGCTAACTTGCGCCGCTGCGCTGTTGCTCTTTGACAAGTGAATAGAGATGAAGTTTTAACAAGAAAAATGTCTGTCCAATCGGAAGGAGTGTTTATGACATCGAATCATTCTTGCAGTTTGCAAAAACAACTTCGGATTGTTCCGGGCGGGCGCAGCGATTACCAAGAGCTGGCTCGCTTTCACTATCGGGGTGCGGCGCTGGGCCCGACGCGCGGGATTTACAAGCTCGTCGATGAGCATCTGTGGCGACATCTGGCAGCACCGGTGGTCGGGGTGATTGTTTACGGGCCTCCGGCGGCGAATCTGGCCGGACGCAGCGCTGCGACCGGCGGGGTCTTTGCCGGGCTGGATCGGGCCTCTGCCCTGTCGCTGCTCAACAAACAGATGGCGTGCATTCGGCGGGTCATTATCGAGCCGCGCTATCGCGGGTTGGGGCTGGCCAGCCGGCTGGTGGCCGAGACGATGCCGCTGACCGGTTCACCGATGGTCGAGGCGGTCAGTGTGATGGGCCGCTTTCACCCATTC
>QNBU01000103.1 GCA_003644215.1 Planctomycetota bacterium | reverse complement strand
AGTATATCGAATGTCAGCGGGGAAATGTTTAACATTTTTTGCATTTTTCAGTACTGATATCAAAGATTTTATATAACTCCAAAGCAGACAGGTTGTTATGGGGCTTTATTTTTTAAAAAGGAAAAATTCCTGTTTTTTTAGTTACGCCCCCCTATGCGAATATGGCCGGACGAGCAGAGATGTTGCAGGGCTACCGCATCTAAATTTTTTGAGACTCAAGAGATTGTCTGCGGTCGTCCGATAACTCCTGTGTAAACTGTTATCTTATTACTACACAGGAGGTTATGAATGAACATGAGATTGTTAGATTTCTTCGCCGATGTTACGGACCCCAGGGTTGAGCGGACAAAATTGCACAAATTGGAAGATATTCTGGCGATAGCGATTTGTGCGACTATTTGCGGAGCAGATGGCTGGACAGAGATGGCTTTTTTCGGAGAGTGTAAACAGCAATGGCTTAAAACATTTCTGGAATTACCCAATGGCATACCCACTGACGACACTTTCAGGCGTGTGATTTCGGTGTTGCGGCCCGATGAATTTGAAGCGTGTTTCCAGCGATGGACGAAAGCGCTTTCAAATAATCGCCGTGATATCATTGCGATTGACGGCAAGACATTGCGGCGGTCCCATGATAATGCCAACGGCAAAGCCGCCGTTCATATTGTTAGTGCATGGGCTTGCGAAAACAAAATGGTTTTCGGTCAGATTGCAACCGATGAAAAAAGTAATGAAATAACAGCGATCCCGAAATTGCTTGAAATGCTGGTTATAGACGGTTCTGTGGTAACGATAGACGCAATGGGCTGTCAGAAAAAGATTGCCGAAACGATTAAAGAATCCAGTGGCGATTATATTTTCAGTCTCAAAGGTAATCACGGCACATTGCATGATGAAGTGAAATTATTTCTGGATGATGCGATTGCTAACAGCGGTATGTATGATTATAACTGCGCTGTTGATGGTGGGCATGGCCGGGTCGAAGTGCGAAAAGTATGGTATAGTGAAAATGTTCAATGGATGCCGGATCGTCAACAGTGGCAAGGCCTGTCCAGTTTGGTTGCTGTCGAAAGCCAGAGAACTATCGGCGATAAAATCAGCACCGAAAGGCGTTACTTCATCAGTAGTCTCTCGGGTGTTGGGGCAGAAACCATCGGCCGAATGATTCGCAACCATTGGGGCGTCGAAAACAAATTACACTGGAGCCTTGATGTAAGTTTTGGTGAAGATGACTGTCGAATTCGCAAAGGTTTCGGTGCTGAAAATGTCTCTCGTTTGCGTAGAATAGCGTTAAATCTGCTAAAACAAGAAAAAACGGCCAAGTGTGGCATCAAAATAAAACAACATAAGGCAGGCTGGGATGAAAAATATCTACAAAAAATACTGGGAATTTAGATGCGGTAGCCCTGAGCGGGTCATTTGAATTGTTGATTTTGCGGAGGTGTTATGATAGAAACAGTGTATCAAATTAAGGATTTGGAGCTTGCCGAATTGAAGGAACGACCGGACATAGAACTGCTTGCCGCCGTTGACTCTGCGGCGTATTCTGCCGAAGCAGAGGCGTATTTTGCGCATTATGGTCTGGATGGCGACTGGTGCGATGCAAAGCATTGGTTTGGTTCTTTCGAGTCGGCTAATTTTACGCTTGCGGCAAATCTGTATGAACCGGCGCAGTATCAGGCAACGGTGGTCCTGCTACATGGGTATCTCAATCATACGGGGCAGTTTCGACATCTCATCGAATTTCTGTTGGACAGCGGCTTTGCAGTGGCGGTCTTTGACCTGCCCGGACACGGCCTTTCCAGCGGTGAAACGGCGGCCATCGATTCGTTCGATCAATACATTACGGCGATACAGGACTTTATGCAGATCGTCAAAAGCCGGTTCAACGGCCCGTTCCATACGGTGGGCTTTAGTACTGGCGCTGCCATTCTGGTCGAGATGCTGCTTGAAAATATCGCCGATGACTTTGAAAAAATGGTTCTCGCCGCACCGCTGATCCACTGGACCGCCTATGAACAGTCCAAAGCAACTTATAAGGCCTATTGTGCCTTTACCGACAGGATCGCTCGCTTCCACCGCAAAAACTCCTCGGACAAGGATTTTCTGCTCTTTAACAAGACTTGTGACTATCTGCACGCCAAGCATCTGTCATTAAAATGGGTCAGGGCACTGTTCGACTGGAATGACAAGATCGAGCCGATGGCCGCCTGTGATAGAGAAGTGCTTATCGTCCAGGGCGACAAAGACGGTACGGTGGATTGGAAATACAATCTGGAACTAATGGGCAAGAAATTCCCCAACGCCAAAATAGAAATGATTCAAGGTGCTAACCACGAACTTTTTAACGAAGCACTGGAATATAAACAACAGGCACTAAACTTTATCGCCAAATATTTCAGACAGGATTAACAGGGTAAAAAGGATTTTTTCATATCCTGTAAATCCCGTTAATCCTGTCTGAAAAAACAGTGTAAATCAGTGTAATCTGTGGACTCAAAAATAGAAAGGAAGATAAATCATGGAAACAAAACGAAAAGCAAAAGGGTCGTGGGGTGTTCGGTTTTTTATTGTGGTGCTGGGAATCATTCTCGGGTTCCTGTTTTACTGGCTGCTGAGCTTTGTCGAGGGGGATATTGGCAAAATAGAAAGGCCGGACAGGCACATGGTACGCAGACAATACATCAGTGAAGAACTGGACGAACAAAAAAGCGATCTTGAAAAAGAGGTTCGTGCGCTCAAACGCCGAATCAATACGCTGAGTGAGCAGAAACGGAATCTGGGCAGCAGCACCTCCAGTTTGCAGAAAACGATCAATCAGCTTCTGTCAATCCAGAAGGAAAGCTTGGCCAAGAATGTGGAGTTTCCGGAGAAAAGTGTACAGACCCTGCGGGATAGCCAGTCCGCTTTTTTGGAAAACCAGAACAAAGATTTGGAATTCAATCAGGAAATCAGTGTACTCATCCAGCAACGGCAGGAACAGGAATCTTCGCTGACTGAAGTCGCGGAGCAAATCAAAACGCTTGAGAAGGATGTGAACGCCGACTATTGTGGATTGATGAAAAAACATCGGCTGAAAGTGGCTGTGTTGAAGCTGTCGTTTTTGGTGCCGGTCTTTTTGGTGGTGTCGTTTTTCTTTATGAAGTTTCGCAGCGGGGCGTACTGGCCGCTGGTGTGGTCGGCTTTTATCGCGTCCTTTATCAAGATCGCTTTGGTCGCGCACGAGTATTTCCCCACCAATTACTTCAAGTATATCGCACTGGTGGTGATTATCGGGATTGTGCTGCGGATTCTGATCTATCTGATCAGGATGATCGTGGCGCCGAAGAAAGACCTGCTCATCAAGCAATATCAGCAGTTCTACGACAAACATCGCTGTCCGGTTTGCACCAAGCCGATCAAAGCCGGGCCGCTGCGGTATGCCGGCTGGAAGAAAAAGACCACCGTGCTGGCCGCTCAAGGCACAGAGATACAGAAACAGGAACCTTACACTTGCCCCTCCTGTGGCACAAATCTGTACAATAAATGCGGCAGTTGTGGTAACATACGACATTCGTTGCTGCCATACTGTGAACACTGCGGAGTGGAAAAATAAACCGCGGAAAGCATCCTGATGTATCGGGAACACAGAAAAAGTTTCCGTATATTTCAATGAGTTCCGTGGTTGAAAAAGAAATTTGTGAAAATTAGTGTTAATTCGTGGCTAAAAACAAAATAGGAAATAGCAAATTGGCAATCGAAAATAAACTATCCCGGTCGTTTGACTGGCACAATGCGACACAATTCTTAGGTGCCTTGAATGACAATGTCTTTCAGGGCCTGATGATATTCTTTTTGATCGGGACACTGGGGACGGACAGAAAGGCGGACATCAACGCGATGGCCGCAATCATTTTTGTCGTGCCTTTTTTGCTGTTCACGCCGTTTGCCGGTTCTCTGGCTGACTGGTTCAGTAAACGGCAGATCATCGTCATGGCCAAAGCGGTCGAATTGGGCGTGATGGTTGCCGGTTGCGTGATCTTCTATTTCAACTTTACGGTGGGTATTTATGCTGCGTTGTTTTTGATGTGTACCCAGAGCGCCTTTTTCGGCCCATGCAAGTACGGCATTATCCCCGAATTGGTGCATAAGGACCAGATATCCCGCGCCAACAGCTTTATGGAGGGCATGACCTATCTGGCCATCGTCATCGGGGCGGCATTGGGGCCGGTGCTGGCGAAAGGTACCGGCCGCAATTTTGAAGTTGCTGGCTTATTTTGTATTGCATTCGCCGCGGCGGGGCTTTTTACCAGTACCCGTATCGAAAAGACAAAACCCATCGGCGAGAAATCAAAGATTTCGGTGTTTTTTATCCGCGATGTCTGGGCCACGCTTCGACGGGTCCGCCATGATCGAGACATGATTTTGGCGGTATTCGCCAGCGCCTACTTTATGCTGATTGGCGGCTTTGCCAAGATCAACCTCATCCCGTACGGCATGGAAACCTGCGGCTACAGCGACATCGACAGCGGCTTTCTGTTTGTCATCGCGGCATTGGGCATCGGGGCCGGTTCGTATCTGGCCGGTCGGCTTTCCGGGCGAAATGTCGAGTTGGGCATCGTTCCGCTGGGAGCAGTGGGCATGGCGGTTACGGCGATCTGTCTGGGTGCGGTTTCTCCTGTTGCCGATGGGGCGGTCTGCACATTCCGCAGCGATCCGAGGTGGGGCGTATTTACGCTGGTCTTTCTGATGGGCATCAGTTGCGGCTTGTTCATTGTGCCGATCCATTCGTTTATCCAGCTAAGGGCGCCGGAAAAAATTCGCGGGCGGGTACTGGCGGCGTCGAGTTTTCTCGGTTGGATCGGCGTATTTCTGGCGGCATTGCTGGTCAAATTTGTCTGTGGCACGCTTGGGGTCGATTCTCGATGGATGTTCCTGACGCTGGGCATTTTGACTTTAGTATTGGCGGTGGTTACGGT
>QNBU01000102.1 GCA_003644215.1 Planctomycetota bacterium | reverse complement strand
TCAGTCACCTAACCCGCAATATCATCATCAGCCGTTATGGCATCCTGGGCGAAAAGGTCGAAGTGGTCTATAATGGCGTCGAGCAGAACGGTGAAAACCGTACCCTGGCCTTTAATCGGGTCGGCATTCGAAGCGATGAAAAAATCATTCTGTTTCTGGGCCGGATTACGATGCAAAAGGGGCCAGAGTATTTCCTTATGGCCGCCCGCAAAGTCTTAGAAGAAGACGAGAATGTCAAGTTTGTCATGGCTGGCACAGGGGATATGATGCACCAGATCATTGAAATGGCCGCGCAGATGGGAATCGGCCATAAAGTTTTGTTTACGGGCTTTTTACACGGAAAAGATGTGCAGAAAGTTTACGAAATGGCCGATTTATATGTGATGCCTTCTGTATCCGAACCGTTCGGGATTGCGCCGCTGGAGGCACTGAATCATGATGTTCCTGTGCTGATCAGCAAGCAGAGCGGCGTCGCGGAGGTATTGACCCATGTACTCAAAGTGGATTTTTGGGATGTCAATGAAATGGCCAATAAAATTCTGGCTGTCCTGAAATATCCTCCGCTGCAATTAACCTTACGAGAACACGGCAACTTTGAAGTCAGACGCCTGCGATGGGAAGGGGCTGCTGAAAAATGCCTAAAGATTTATCAGGGCGTCCTCTAAACGCTCAAACCTTGACACGGTTGTAATGCGATACTGTCTTTGATGAGGATACTATAATGCCTTCAGTTTGTTTTTATTTTCAGGTTCATCAGCCGTTTCGCCTTCGGCATTATACCGTTTTCGAGAAATCGCCTCGCTATTTTGATGAATTCAAAAATGCCTCTATCTGTCGCAAAGTTGCCAATAAATGCTATCTTCCCTCCAATCGACTCCTGCTGGATGTAATCCGCCGCTTTGAGGGTCGTTTTAAGATTTCCTACAGCATTACCGGTGTTGTTCTTGAGCAGTTTAAAAAATACTGCCCCGAAGTCATGAGTACATTTGACGCATTAGCCCAGACCGGTTGCGTCGAATTTATCGGAGAAACCTATTATCACAGTTTGAGTTTTTTGTATTCGTCTGATGAATTTATCGCCCAGATTAATAAGCATTCAGAGCTAATTCAGCAATTATACGGCCAGAGTCCTCGCGTTTTCCGAAATACAGAATTGATTTACAGCAATGAGTTGGCCGAAACAATAGAGAAAACGGGTCGTTTTGACGCTATTATCACTGAAGGTGCAGATCATATCTTAGGGGATCGTAACAGCAATTTTGTCTATCGTCCGCCAAATTGCCAGCGTCTTAAATTGCTATTGAAAAACTACTCGCTCAGCGACGACATCGCTTTTCGATTTAGTAACCCCGATTGGAAAGAATACCCCTTGACGGCGGACAAGTTCGCTCACTGGGTCAATCGGGCCAACGGCAACGGCCAGTGTATCAATCTTTTTATGGATTATGAAACATTCGGCGAACATCAGTGGGAGGATACGGGGATTTTCTCCTTTATGTACCATCTTCCCGAAGAAGTCCTCAAACACCCGGATAACAGTTTTATGACGCCCAGCGAAGTCATTGACGCATACGACGCTGTGGATGTCGTTGATGTACCCCGCATAATCAGTTGGGCTGATACCGAACGCGATTTATCCGCCTGGCTGGGCAACGCGATGCAGTCCAATGCCCTGCACGAGATTTACAAATTCGAGAAGCTCATCAAGCAAACTCAAAATGAGGAGCTTCTCGCTGATTGGCGAAAGCTGCAGACATCGGACCATTTTTATTATATGTGTACAAAGTATTTCGCTGACGGCGATGTGCATAAATACTTTAACCCCTACGAATCGCCCTATGATTCCTACATCAATTTCATGAATGTATTGGGCAATCTTCGCCGGCAATGCAAGCAGTCGCTTGCGGGCAATGACACGAATGCTCTTTGCGAAACATCATAAAGTATAGATAGGTGGCATGGTCAAGCTGCGCTTGGCTGCGTGAGACACACTAAGGCGACCAGACACATGATCACATATAAAGCAACCCAAGACGCCGGAACCCATTCATTTTCCATTCAGGATAACCCCTTAAACGCACTGCTTGAAAAAGAATGGCTTTTAACAAACAGTCGCGGTGGATTTTCTTCGGCCAGCATGATTGGCTGCAATACGCGTCGTTATCACGGATTATTGGTTGGCAGCCACCACCCCCCGGCCAACCGAATCGTAGCACTGTCGGCCTGTCTGGAAACAATGACAAGCAAGGATAGTCAGTTTTCGCTCAGCAATTTCGAGTTCGACCGCACCATTGACCCAAACGGTTACTCGCACCTCTTCGAGTTCCGCAAAGATATTGGCGTTCATCTCGAATACAAAACCGCCTTGGCTGATGTAACAAAGTCGATCTATTTACTGCCCGATTCTGATACCGTCGCCCTTGCGTATGAGTTCTCAAATGTTCGCCAGCCGTTTGAGTTTGCGATCCGCCCTTTTACAGCGATGCGTGATTTTCACTCGCTTGGCCATTCCGGCAGTGGGTTAAGCTCAATCTGGAACGAGAGCGAGCTGGTTATTCGCGGCGATTCGGCCCAAATGGGACAGCTCATTCTGCGTTGTGAACCCATGCGATTTGAACAGGACGCCCAATGGTGGAACCGGTTTTTCTATCGAATAGAACGACAGCGGGGCCAGGACTGCTTTGAGGACATCTGGTCTCCGGGCCGCTATAAACAGCACATCGACGGGCCATGCCGCACTGTACTCTGGGCCGGGTTGTTCGCCAACGACGAACCCCATGACCTACTGGCAAAAATGGAACTTGAAACCGCAATGGACGCGATTCGTCTGCATCAAAAGGACCTGTTTAAGCAGCGTCCTCCACGGGACGATATAGAACGAAAATTATTCATCGCCGCCGATCAGTTCGTGATTGAACGAACGGTCGATAATAAACCAACGCCTACAATACTGGCGGGCTTTCCGTGGTTTCTCGATTGGGGACGCGATACATTTATCTCGCTGGAGGGCCTTTGCCTAAGCACGGGGCGATCCGGCGTGGCCTGGGGAGTGTTAAAAACCTTCGCCAAAGCCGTCAGCGAAGGAATGATTCCGAATCGATTCGACGATTACGGCCAGAGTCCGCACTATAACAGCATCGACGCATCCCTCTGGTTCGTCCATGCAGCATTTCGCTATCTTCGCCAAACAAAAAACAACTCGCACTTCAGCGATAAACTCCTGCCTGCCGTTAAATGGGTGATGGATTCGTATCGCAAAGGAACGCGATTTGGTATTGGCGCAGACGCCGATGCCTTGATCACCGGCGGCGATGTGGACACGCAATTGACATGGATGGACGCTCGATTTGACGGTATTTCCTTTACGCCGCGACACGGCAAGGCGGTCGAGATAAACGCTCTCTGGTACAGCAACTTGTGCGAACTGACCGAGTACTATCATGGGAAAAACCGGGAGGCGGCCAATTTTCATGGGCAGATGGCCGAACGGGTACGGCATTCATTCCAGGAGCAGTTTTGGGGCGATGGCCGAGGATACTTAAATGACTGTATCCTTCCTTCAGGAAAACCGGACAGCAGTATCCGCCCCAATCAGATTTTCGCGGTGTCTCTGCCGCACAGCCCTCTTTCATCCGCACAGCAAAAAGCCGTCGTTGAGCTTGTCGAAAGAGAACTGCTCACACCCTATGGCCTGCGAACACTCAGCCCTTCGGATCCTCGCTATAAGGGACAATGCACCGGCGCCCAGAGACAGCGAGATGCGGCCTATCATCAGGGAACCGTCTGGGCCTGGCTGATCGGGGCTTTCATCGAGGCCTATTTGAAAATCCACAGCTTCGACCCTGCCGCCAAACGCCGATGTCGAACCTTTCTGTCCAAGTTGCTGGAACATCTAGAGAGCGATACTTGCCTTGGAAATATCTCAGAGATATTTGACGGCGACGCCCCGCACCATCCCAGAGGCACTTTCGCTCAGGCCTGGTCTGTCGCCGAAGTCCTTCGCGCCCGACAGATGTGCAAAAAATAACCCGCGTCTCTTTAATGGAACGCAAACTTCCGGTCTGCACAGCGTGTTAGGGATGGCTCATCAGTACCGAGAGTTTGCTCTGTACTGCCATAGCGGCAACGGTTGGCCTGCACAGGAAGGATGCCCGTGTTCCCCTACTTGCCCCGATGCCAGCGGCTGCGATCCATCAGGATGATGACTTTTTTGAAGACCTCTGCGGGCAAGCGTTTTTCAAGCATCTTGCGGGCTTCCAACACACTCGTCCGGTGCGTCAGATGCGTCATTAGGATATGTTCGTTCTCCATCCGCTCTAAGAGCGGCCCAAACTCATCGATGTGCATATGCTTGCCCGCGTTGGCGCGTTCGATATGCTCCTCGGCAAAAAAAGTACATTCAGCAATCAGAATCTTGCTTTTGGATACATACTCCAGTTGCGAAAAATCCATATAGGCCGTATCACCCAGATAGCTGACGGTCGGAATCTCAACCGGATTTTCAATTGTAACGCCCTGCTTCTTGAGTTCTACGATCTGCGGCCCTGTCAAACCTTGGTATTCGGCCTTGAGCTTCTTGCGTGTTTCAATGACCGAAAAGCCAACGGATTGATAAGAATGCTTTGTGGGAAAGACCCGTGCGATCAGATTGGGCTTGATTTGGTATTCATCGCCCGGCTTGGCCGCGATGAGATTGGCCGGAATGCGATTGCCGTCCAACCGTCCCCACGCATTTAAAATCTCACCGATGGGATGGATGGTATTCGGCGGCGTCAAAACGGTTCCGGTATCGATCCCGTTGAACTTCCGATGCGACAAATAATAGGCGATCCCCGCCGCGTGATCCATATGCCCGTGGGTCAGCAGAACATGATTAAGAGAGATTAGTTGGTCAGGAGCCTTGCCAATATCAAAACAAACATCTAACTGCGGCATCCCGATTACCGTCTCCTCACCCGCGACCGAATATCCG
>QNBU01000101.1 GCA_003644215.1 Planctomycetota bacterium | reverse complement strand
TCCTTTGTGAGTTCGCCGTCAACCGCGACAATTTCATCATCCGCATCCAACCCGGACTTGTACGCCGGGGTATCCGGCAGCAAACTGACAACTTTTAGAACACCCATTTTTTTAGCGATCTCAACACCGATGCCGGTAAACTGCTGGGTCATGCTCTTCTGGAAATCCTTAACATTCCACGGCCAAACCAGCGCGGTGAATGGATCCAGCGAGGCCAAAGAGGCCTCGGTGAAGTGAGTGACCATAACCTCCTCAGGAAGCTTCAGCGTAATCGCATTGAGTACCAGTACATTTTCGAGGAATTCTACGAGGGATTCAGGACCCGGCTTTTCAGCATCCTGCGAGGGTTGATTATCTCCGGGTTGAAATGTTTCCATCC
The DNA here is from genome assembly GCA_003644215.1 of Planctomycetota bacterium. GTDB lineage: Bacteria > Planctomycetota > Phycisphaerae > Sedimentisphaerales > Anaerohalosphaeraceae > 4572-13. The sequence goes on along the minus strand of QNBU01000101.1, from coordinate 4,612 downwards.
CTATATTCCATTCGGCGATCTGCTCTTGTGAGGCCGACCACGCCAGGGACTCCTGTGTTTTATCCAGCACCTCACCCAATAAACGACATCGCTTCAGCGATTTTTCGGTCATCTGTTGATAGTCGATTTCGTGAACATAATTGCCGCTGAGCAACTGCAATGCCCGCAAAAACATCTCCACCTTGATCCCCTCATAGCGTTCGGCGGCCCTTTCGCCACAGGAACTGTCTTTGAGTCCCAACTCAATCGCCGACAATTCAACTAACTCCTCAGCTCTGTCTCGATAAGATTCATCATCGGCATAGATCGCCGTTAACCAATAATAGCAATGGGCATAAGCATCCAACCATTTCCCCTGCTGTTCATCGGCGTCCGCATTGACCTTCATCTTCGCCAGCATATCCTGGACAAACGGATCATCCAGCAGCGCTGCCTTCTGGTCTTCAACGGCAAATTCACGCGCCCGGATGACAGCCACCATCGTATCATCAATGTCATTGACATCCCAAACACCCGGTGTATTGGAGTCAGCAATTCGTTCTTTAATTTCTTCAATCTCGGCCAACTGCTCCTGATAAGCGGCCTGTCGCTTTTGGTCGCGTTGCTGCTGTATCTGAAAGTAACGATCCAGCAATTGCTTCATTTGACCTGCGGCGGGATGGGCAGAAGTTTGCCGAAGCGTTTGCCATGCCTGTTCGAAATCACCTCGACAGATGCTGTCGATGACTGGCTGAAGATACGGTGCATCCTGAGCCAATTGAGATTTCTGGATTGTCGCCGCAGGCGGGGACACAACTTGAGTGCCTTGTTCCGGGTCGCACGAACTGCCGGTCAGGGCAACCAATCCCAGCGCAATGACGCCCAAATACAAACATGATTTCTGCATACCCGCTTTCAGAAAATGCCAGATCGCCATCTTGTGATGTCCTGTAAACCAGAATATGACAGGACGGTAAAACCGCCCTGCCTTTTTGCTTTTATTCAACTCAAATACTTGTTCAATATTACATACATTCGGCTGCTTTGCCTGCGCAACCCAGCACATGCAGTTTCCGCTTGACCATGTCCTTGATCGCTTCACGGCCAGGGCCGAGGTACTTACGGGGGTCAAACTCAGCCGGAGACTCGGCATAGACCTGACGAATTTTGGCTGTCAAAGCCATCCGCAGATCGGTATCGATATTGACCTTGCAGACCGCCATCTTAACAGCTTCGGCGATTGCGCTTTCCGGGACGCCCACCGCATCCGGCATATCACCACCATACTTGTTGATGAGATCCTTAAACTCTTTCGGCACACTGCTGGAACCGTGCATCACCAGCGGAAAACCGGGCAGCTTTTCCTGCACCTTTTGCACAACATCAAACGCCAGCTTCGGTTCGGACTTAAACTTATAAGCACCGTGGCTGGTGCCAATGGCAACCGCCAGTGAATCCACGCCGGTCTTTTCGGCAAACTCAACAACCTGGTCGGGGTCCGTCATGTGGTCCATAATCTCCTCATGGCTAACACCAACGACATCCTCTTCGATCCCGCCCAGCTTGCCCAACTCCGCTTCAACCACCACGCCGTGGTCGTGTGCGTAATCAACAACCTGCTTGGTGATCTTGATATTATCGGCGAAGGAATGGTGCGAACCGTCGATCATGACCGAGGTGAACCCGTCATCGACACACTGCTTGCAGGTCTCGAAAGTGTCGCCGTGGTCTAAGTGCATCACAATCGGAATATCCGGGTTTTCAGCAACGGCAACATCAATGATCGCCTTGAGATAACTCATACTGGCATAGCTGCGAGCGCCGCGAGAAATCTGCAAGATCAGCGGCGACTTCTCTTCGGCAACTGCCGCAACGATACCCTGCGTAATCTCCATGTTGTTCACATTGAAAGCACCGATGGCATAGCCACCTTTGTACGCCATTTCGAACATTTTTTTGGTATCCACCAAAGCCATAATTTACTCCTGATAAAAAGTTGACATTTTTCATTTACAAACATTTCGGCCAACGGCCGGACTTTTTAACTAAAAACTACGAACCACGAACTTTCTCAATCTTCCCACTGCGAACCGGTCAGACCGGCATGACTTCGCGATCCGACAGCCAGTTCTTTAACGCCCTGCGGCCAGATGCTGAACATAAGCGAATTTCGATCAAGCGAATCGTCAAACGAGACACTCACTGCGTAAAACATCCGATGGTACTGGCGAACCACCGTCAAATCACTTCGGATCGCCTCACCATAATCAAAGTTGTACTCCTGCGAAAAAGTCGCAACATAGCGGGGGCTAAGCCGATAGGTAATCGCCGCTACGAATGAATTGGACCCTTCTTCGTAATAATCGATGCCGCCGCCGTCTTTATCAACCGGTATCATTACCGGACGCAGATAACGGGTTCCTACATAATAGCTGATATCCGGGTAAACAAGCCGGCTAACACCAACATTGAACTGCTGTACCCGGCCGTCGTCAAGGTCGTAATTGAAATCACTCAACATTGAGAAAGTATCCGAAACCCGCCAGACATACTCGCCATTGAAAGTGTCCCGAGCCATTCCAAAGTAATTGTCGTTTCGCCGAAGCAGGAAAGGAGTAGCAGGGTCGTTGTACACAAATCCGGCCGGGCCATAAGTGTCATAGGCCCCGACGGACGAATCCGCATCATCGCTAAGCCAGGTCGTTTCCAGATCCAATCGCATCCAGTCCAGCGAGCGTCTGTTTTCGGTGCTGCCCCGATGCGTCTGCCATCGCTGCGACAATCCAAGATGCACCGCATCACGCATATCCGCCGTATCTTCGTTGGCCTCATACGACACCGCTTCAGCATACGGCGTTACGATATGGCGAATCCCGTTCAAATTCCACAAAGCCGAACGGACAAACGGGTCTTCGCTCCAGAACATCGTAGAAGCCCGCAAACCCGCTTCGCCCAGAAAAACATTGTCTTCACCGTCAACCTGCGACCCATCAAGCTTTGTCTGGTAGCCATAGTTGTCTTCGTAGCTATAGCTGCCCGCAACAAACGGGACAAATTTAATTGTTTCCTATACCAGCGGCAGGTCGATCTCGTTCCGTGTAAACGCATAGGTATAGAAATCACTCGTGTCCTGCCCGTCGAGGGCGGGAGGGGCGTCCTCATTGAATCGCTCACGAAACCGTGCAATTTGGTTGTCGCTATAAAAGGTTAAACGGTTATCCCAGAAAGACTGGCCCGTTAAATGGTATTCAATGCTTGGGAGTTCTTCGGTCTCCGTTTCAAAATCATTGACACGCACCTTGCCAAGAATAGAAAAGGCCCAGTTGTCCTTCAGTCGTTTCAGGTAGATCAGCGTCTCCTGACCCTTGTCATTGAAGAACTCATCCCGGTACTTCCATTCGAGGAACTGGCGGTCCGAGACATAACCGGTTTCCAGCGTCAGTTGCCAGTCATCCGGCAGGTATTGGCGATGCCGAAAACTGAATCGTCCCCGCACATCCCTACCCGAATCCATATCTTTTCGGTAACGGCCCAAGTCATCCTCGCCGCGATCATTCATCACATAGCCGATCATCTCGCCCCTGGCGTCGTCGGTCTCATACTCGGCCGCGACACCCGCTCCCACACCGCGTTTACTGTAATAATCTAGTGCCAGATCGCTTTCTAACCATTCGGGGTCTTTAAGCCCCAGCAATTTCGCCAGATGCCAACGGGTTTCCACAGAAGTACCAAACTCATCATCATGGCCGGCCGTAATCCTTCTCAGCGGGATGTCCGGGCGGGCAAAGTTCGTGGTCATTTTAGACCAACCAAAAAAAGGAACGGTGCCGTATCGAGCATTCACATCGACCAAACGGCCCTCGTATTCTGAGGCGGTATCCTTCTGCTTTTTTAATCGGTAGTGCTGCTGGAGTGCTTCGCCCGACAGCAGCACCATCTTCGATGCATTCACCGACATTTGAGGCAGATAGAACTCGCTGCTGGTCAACTGCACATCTTGTGCCTCAAAGATATCCTTGCTGACCCGGCCCAGCTTTTTGGCCCGCAGATAAATCGGCATCCCGCGATCTTCGTCAAACATCCGCAACGAGGCGTTTGCCACCAGCGCCCGTTGATTGACAAAATCATAATAAATCTCATCAGCACGAATTGTCCGGTCGCCTTCGGTCATCACGATATTGCCGGAGAGGTAAACCGACCCTATTTTGCCCATACCGATCTGATTGCCCTGCTGCTGGAGCGAAAAACTACCCGGCTGTGCGAAAATGACCAAATTGTCGGCCATAAACTCAATGACCTGATCGTCGGGGCGTTTCTGCCAGACATAAAATCGTCCGGAAGCGGTGTAAACCTCCTGCCCATCGGGCATCATCGTTCGCCGAACCTGCGGAACCGGTTCCCATAGAGCAGACAGATGCACCGGAAACTCCGACTCTGCCGGCGAAGATTCTTTCGACTCCGAGGCCTGCTTTAATTGCTTGTCAATCGCGACAGAAGATGGCTTTTTCGCCTTTCCCGACGGCTTCGATCCCGGCGAAGCAATGGTGTCGGCCACATTGGGAACCATCGCACTGGCCCGAACCGCCGGGCCGGACCGAATTTGCCGTGCAGCTTCGAGACCGCGACTGTAGAT
>QNBU01000100.1 GCA_003644215.1 Planctomycetota bacterium | reverse complement strand
CCCATCCTTGATCTGCAAGTCCTTTTTCTTATCAATCTTATACATCCACGGAAATTTCCAGAAATGCCAGCCCGGCATCAGCAGGTCGGCCTGAAACCCGTTTTCTCCATTGACGGCGATAATCCGTCCGGACGGCAGTTTCCTGCCCAATAGTTTCTTCTGCACGATCCCAACTTCATCCGCAGCAATATTAACCGTGGAACTAAGAGCCAAAATCAGCACAACAATAAGAACAATAAACAGCACTATCCCGGCCCCGGTAAATTTCGTAATTCGATTAATATTGACCGGAACACCCTCCCAATTTGTATTTTGCGCACTCATTTACATCTCTCCTGAAAAAGTTTCATTTCTATTGACCCCGGATTATATCCTAAAGCCACCATCATGCAACCTTTATTCATCCGCGACTGCGAAATAGGCGGCCACTTTATCTCAGAGGCGACACTGTCGGTTCGGTTCTTGCGTGAATTATCACTCGAAAACATCGAGACATGGCAGGTCTGTTTCTGGGATTAGTATTTTTCGCGGAATTTCACTTGAAATCTCTCGATGGAAAGGGTATGGTCTCCGTTCCTTAATTTCAACGGCGGCGTGGCCAAGTGGACTAAGGCACTGGTTTGCAAAACCATGATTCGTGGGTTCGAATCCCACCGCCGCCTGTTTTTAACCCCTTGTGAGTGCAGCACTTACAAGGTTTTTTATGCCCATTTTACAGGGTCAAAAGCCATTGTAACTTGAATTGTAACTTTTAGAACCACCCCGGCCTACGGCCACCTATTTTTTAGCGGCCTGTTCTTCGCGGCGGCGGGTAATAATCTCTTCGGCAAGCTTATTCGGGACAGGGGCATAACGGGCCATCTCCATTGTAAAGGTTGCCATCCCCTTGGACATACTGCGAACCACCGTGGCATATCCAAACATATTCGATAGCGGCACATCGGCCAGCACCACGGTGAAATTGCCCTTATTCTCGGTGGACATAATCATCCCGCGACGACTGTTCAGGTCGCCGACAACGGGACCTTGGTACTCGGTGGGCATCTCGATCTCGACCTTCATAATCGGCTCCAGAAGGCAGGGTTTCGTCTTGAGGAAGGCCTCGCGAAACGCATCCTTGGCACAGATACGAAACGCCATCTCGCTGGAGTCCACCGCGTGCTGCGACCCATCATCCAGACACATCTTGACGCCGACAATCTCATACCCGGCAACGGGGCCTTTGTCCATGGCCTGCTGAAAGCCCTTGTTCACGGCAGGGATGTATTCGGTGGGAATACGGCCGCTGACGATATTATCCTCGAACTCATAAGTCGATTCCGCATCGGCCGGCAACGGGATCATCCGGCCGACAACATGGCCGTACTGACCCGAACCGCCGGTCTGTTTTTTGTGTTTATAATTGTACTCAACCTCAACTGTCGGGGCCTCGCGATAGCTAACATTGGGCTGACTGACTGTTACCTCGGCCTTGAACTCCCGCCGCATCCGCTCGATATACACATCCAGATGCAGCTCGCCCATGCCGGCAATAATCGTCTGGCCGGTTTCGGGGTCGCTGGAGACGCGAAAAGTCGGGTCTTCTTTCATAAACCGGCTAAGTGCTTTGGCCATACGGTCCTGATCGGCGGAGGTGGCCGGGGTGATCGACAAGCTGATGACCGGATCAGCGACAAAGATACTTTCAAGCGAGTAGTTGAGTTTATCGCCGCAGAAGGTGTCGCCGCTGGCACAGTCAACGCCCACCAACGCGACAATGTCGCCGGGGCCTGCGTCGGTTACATCCTCACGGTCGTTGGCGTGCATTCGGACGATTCGTCCAATGCGCTGGGTCCGATTCGTCCGGGCGTTGCGGTAATGCTTGCCCTTTTCGATGCGGCCTTGATAGACGCGGGTGTAGGTCAACTGGCCGAACGATTCATCGGTAATCTTAAACGCCATCGCCACCGCCGGTGCTTCGGGATCGCTGGCCAGCGGCGTCTCGGCGCCCTCATTGTCATGGTCACGGGCGAACGCGATGCGATCCAGCGGGCTGGGCAGGTATTGGCATACCGCATCCATCAGTAGCTGAACGCCCTTGTTCTTAAAGGCCGTCCCCATCATCAGCGGTACGATGTCGCGGTTGATCGTCGATTCACGAATGGTATCGTGAATCATTTTTTCAGAAATCGGCTGATCGTCCAGCAGTATCTCCATCATCTCGTCATTGAACATACTGAGCGCATCAAGCATCTCGGTCCGAGCGGCCTGGGCGACGGCGCTATAGTCAGAAAAAATGGGGCCGCGAACGACATCTTCACCGTTGTCGCCTTCGAATGTAACCGACTCCATCGTTATCAGGTCGATGACACCCTGGAAGTCATCGCCTTCGCCCATGTGAATTTGCAGCGGGACGACATTGAGTCCCAGCTTTTCACGCATATCACGACAGACGCGATTGGGATCGGCGCCGGTGCGGTCCATTTTATTGATGAAGGCAATGCGCGGCACACGGTAGCGTTTCATCTGCTGATCGACAGTGAAAGACTGGCTCTGGACACCGCCAACCGAACACAAAACCATCACCGCACCGTCGAGTACCCGCAACGCGCGTTCAACCTCAACCGTAAAGTCCACATGACCTGGGGTGTCGATGAGGTTGATGCATTTATCGCCCCAGTCAACCTGGGTAGCCGCCGAGGTAATCGTAATACCTCGCTCCTTTTCCAGTTCCATGAAATCCATGGTCGCACCGCTGCCTTCGCCGCGAACTTCCTGCATCCGATGGATGCGGCCGGCATAATACAAAATCCGCTCGCTCAGCGTCGTCTTGCCCGAGTCAATATGAGCCGATATTCCGATATTCCTGATATTTCTGATTTTTTCCATTTTTACTCGATTCGTTCAATTTGTCGTAATCATCTACATAAAAAAACCACCGATCCGGCGGCGCCCACTATTAACACATTCACAGCACCCTCACCATCGCTTAGACTAAACAATATCCCCAACCCATTGTATCAACATCGGAAATATAAGCACGGTGAGTTAATCCTTAACCACAACCACCCCTCCAATAAGAAGTTAAAGAACCGCCAGTGTAGGGGTAAAAATGAAATAGTCAACAAAAAAATTGAAAAATAGGGGTTCTGTCAAGTATTGTCATCTTTTAACAGCCAGCCAGAGGGTGGCGACGCCGCTGGTGAGCGGGGTTTTGCGAATCAATTTGAATCCCGCTGCGGCCAGTTCGGCTGAAAAATTAACTTCTGTATGCCAATGACCGATGGATTGGGCCAGGTATCGCAGGGGGTCTTTGTCGCCGACAACCCATTGGCCCAGCAAGGGCATGAGACGATTGAGATAGAAATTATATGGAAATCGCAGGAGCGGGCTGGCTGGGAGTGAAAACTCGAGGATGCCGAGTTTTCCTTTGGGGTTCAGGAGCCGATAAATCTCACTTAGTGCGGCGGTGCGATTCGGGATGTTTCGAATGCCGAAAGCACAGGTAACGGCGTCAAAACTCTCCGAGGCCAAACCGGTTTGGGCCGCATCGGCCACTTTCCAGATAATATTTTTATTGTTCGTCCATCGTTTGCCGCCAAAACGAATCTGCTTTTTCTGTGCCAGATCGATCATCGACTCACTGATGTCGATGCCCGTTATGTCCTGTACGGGACTGTGTTTTAGAAAACTAAACACAACATCGCCCGTCCCTGTACATAGATCAAGAACACGCTGATTGGGATAGGGGGAAATAGCCCTGACGACTTTTTTTCGCCAACGGTAATCGACCCCGAGACTGAAAATATGATTGCACCGGTCGTACTTTGCCGCCATCGGATCAAAAACAAATTGTGTGTTCTGTTCGTTCATTTACAGCGCCTTGATGGCCTGAATAAACGCCGCCGATCGCTGGGTGTAATTTTTGAACATATCATAGCTTGCGCAAGCCGGACTCATCAGCACCGCATCACCGCCGGCGGCAAGTTCATACGACATCCAAACCGCCTGTTCCATCGAGTCTGCATAGTGGATCGTACACCCCGAGGGAGTGGATTCAATGGCCTCGGCAATCTTTGCTGAGGTCTGACCGATCAGCACCGCCGCCTTTGCCCGATGGGCAATACAACATCCCAATTCAGCAAAATTGATCTGCTTATCGTACCCGCCGGCGACGAGTACAATAAAAGGTGTCTGACCCCTTTTAGTTTCGGCAATGCCGTTTAAGGCCGCCATCGTACTAACGGGCGTCGTCGCTTTGGAGTCGTCGTACCAACGGACGCCGTTTGTTTCGGCGATGAACTGGCAACGATTCGGTAGGCCCTTAAACGACTGTACGGCCTCTTTAATTCGCCTGGGGTCAATCTTAAAGCAGGACACAATCGCCAGCGCCGCGGCGAGGTTGGAACGGTTGACCCGGCCCGGCAATCGAAAAACTTTCGCGTATTCATCCGGCACATCATCGGCACTGAAAGCCAAACACTGCCGCCCTTGACCATTAAGATATTTTTGATACCAATCGCAAGTAATGGGGTCTTCGGCGTTGAAAATCGACACAACCGGGGTTCCGGCATCGGTTTTCTGATATTGAAAAATGCCCTCTTTGACGCAGCAATAGGCCTCGAATGTACCGTGACGGTCAAGGTGGTTCGCCGTTAAGTTGGTAATCAGAGCAATGTTTGGAGCGGCCTGAATTTGGGCAATCTGCTCCAATTGGAAATTGCTTATTTCCAAAACAACCACATCATCGTCCGCAATCTGATCGACGATGTCCAGCAGCGGCTGGTGGCCGATATTGCCGCCGAGAAAAGTATTACTGTAGCCAACGCCCTCCTGACCACAGCCGGACTTTAACAAATGGGCCGCCAACGAACTGGTCGTGCTTTTACCATTGGCGCCGGTAATACCGATGATGCGCCCCGGACACAATTGAAAAAACAACTCCATCTGTGAAGTTATCAGACATCCCGCTTTTCGGGCTGTTTCGATATATTTGTTATTCGGGGGGACCGCCGGGT
>QNBU01000099.1 GCA_003644215.1 Planctomycetota bacterium | reverse complement strand
TGCGAAACTGCAAGCTGCCGTATTTGTATGAGCAGTCCACCGCCATATCCCGCCGGAGGGACTCCACATTTTTCGGCCCCAGCAGAGGGTAGATCAGCTTTTCGGCGATCTCCCGCGTAACCACGCCGCCTTTGAGCCGGACCAGTTCGCCGTCGATGCGGTAGGCCGGTTGGGTGCCGATCTTGATATGCAGGTCCGAGACACGCATGGCCCCCATCTTCTCGAAATAGGCCAGCATATCGGTCATACTCAACTGTGCCCCCTCCCCGGCGGGGTAGATCTTTTCGTCGATGCTATACTGGTTTTCCACAGCAGATCCTTACACATAATTTAGTATGGAGATATTTTACCGATTGACAGCCCGAAAAGAAAGCTGTTTTTTGACCATAAAACAGGCAGCCAGCGGAAATACACGAATAATAGGAGTATGAATTTGTACCCATCTGTGTTAATCTGCGGCGGATAATTCATTTGAAGATAGGAGATTGTACTATGGATATTGAGAAAAGTGATTTTGGGCAAACGAAGTCCGGCACGCCGGTTCAGTTATATACACTGACAAATGACAACGGAATGATCGCAAAGATCATCAATTATGGCGGGATTATTGTCGAGCTTTGGGCGTCGGATCGGGATGGTGCGGTGGTTGATGTCGTCTTAGGGTTTGATAATCTTGCGGATTACGAAGAAAAAAGCCCTTATTTTGGCTGTATCGTTGGCCGTTATGCTAACCGTATCGCAAAAGGCAACTTTGTTCTGGATGATGTAACATATGACAAGCTTGCGATCAACAACGGCGACCATCATCTGCATGGCGGCCTGAAGGGATTTGGCAAGCAACTCTGGGATGCCGAACCGTTTGAATCGGCCGATGGTGTCGGGCTGAAATTGCATTACGCCAGTTCCGATATGGAAGAAGGGTATCCCGGTAATTTGGATGTAACGGTAACTTATACTCTAACAAATGCTGATGAGTTGAAAATAGACTACGAGGCGACCACCGATAAACCGACCGTTTGCAACCTGACCAATCACAGCTATTTCAATCTTGCCGGTCACGATGCAGGGACGGCAGATCAATATGCCCACGAAATGATGATCAACGCGGACAGCTTTATCCCGGTGGCCGATGCGGGAGCGATTCCGACCGGTGAGATTCGTCCGGTCAAGGGAACCCCAATGGATTTCACCCAGCCGACAGTGATTGGCAAGCACATTGATGATGACGATGAACAAATCAAGTACGGCGGTGGATTCGACCATGATTGGGTTTTAAATAAAACCGATGGCGAATTGTCTCTGGCTGCTCGCGTCTATGAACCAAAGACCGGTCGCATTATGGAAGTGCATACGACCGAACCTGGTGTGCAATTTTATTCAGGCAACTTTCTGGATGGCTCATTTGCCGGAAAGGAAGGGGAAATTTATGAGCATCGGTATGCATTTTGCTTAGAAACACAGCATCATCCCGACTCGCCGAACCAGCCCGATTTTCCGTCAACAGTACTTCGCCCCGGCGAAATATATAAAACAACAACAGTCTACAAATTTTTCGCCAAATAGATCAGCATAACACACAAAAAGGCCCGCAAGTTTTTACTTGCGGGCCTTGTAATTTCTGCCTATTGCCTGCTGACAACTGCCTAATTAATCTCTTCTTCGATCCAGCCGAGCAGTTCTTTCAGGTCGTTAATAGTCACATCGCCCATGTGTGCGATGCGGAAGGTCTCGTTTTTGAGCTTGCCGTAACCGTTTCCAAAGACGATGTTGTGTTTTTCCTGCAGAGCTTTATTTACCGCCGCAACATCGATTCCGCGGGTGTTCTTAAACGCCGTCAGCGTGTTGGATTCATAGCCCGGCTGCGCGAACAACTCAAAGCCCTGCTCTTTGCCCCATGTACGCACGAAGTCAGCCAACACTTCATGCCGTTTCCAGACATTCTCCATCCCCTCTTCCAGCAGCATCTTGCACTTATAATGCAGCGCCATAATATGCGGCACAGACGGCGTTGTCGGAGTCTGGTTCTTGGCCTCGGTTTTGGCGAATTCCTGGAAGTCAAAGTAGTAGCCGCGTTCAGGAACAGATTTACTCTTTTCGATGGCACGATTACTCACCGCCGCGACCGCGAATCCCGGCGGGATCGCGAACGCCTTTTGCACCGATGCAAACGCCACATCCCAGCCCAGTTCATCAAAATGCAGTGGCAAACCCACAACGCCGCTAACCACATCGACAAATACCAGCACATCAGGATATTTTTCCTTCATCATCTTGCTGATCTCATATACCGGATTCGTTACGCCGGTACTGGTTTCGTTATACACAATCGTCAGAATCGGATACTTGCCGGTTGCCATCTTCACATCGATCATCTCAGTGGTAATCGCCTGTCCCCATTCGACCTTTAGTTCCTCGACCTGTCGTCCACACGCCTTAGCCACAGTGGCAAACTTATCGCTGAACGCGCCGCACATCGTACACAGGATCATTTCGTCCTTTTGTACACAGTTGCGGATACTGGCTTCCCAGATACCGGAGGCCGATGAGGTACTCAAAAAGATGTGCTGATCGGTCGATAAAACTTTCTTGAGCATTTCGGCCACTGCACCGTGAAGCTGGGAATACTCTTTCAAACGATGCCCCAGCGTCGGGAGCGCCATTTGCTGCAGAACTTCCGGCAGCACATGTACCGGCCCGGGGATAAATAATTTCGGCGGATTTTTCCAATCAGTCATTTCAAAAACTCCAGTTCAATTTAAGGTTTACATATTTTGTTATAGGAGTTCACACTTTAGTGTGTAAACAACCGAACAAGCTAAAGGTTGAACTCCTACGATACATTTTTATATTGTTACAGCTATCGGCTCAATATCCAACTTTCGCACGGTCAGCCCCGAGAAGATTTTAGGATAGAAAAAAGTCGATTTCTGCGGCATCTTTTCGCCCGTCGCCGCGATGGCCTGCACCTGCTCGATGCGAGTACTGTTCATAAAGAACACGCCCTGGTTTTCGCCGGAATCAACTTTGGCAATGGACTGGTCGATCGCGTCGCCCAAGTCCTTGATATAGACAAGATGGCTCTGGCTGGCCAGTTTGGCATCACAAATACCCAGATGCTTCTCTAAAATCAGCTTATGCAACACATTAACATCCAGCCGCTGTCCGGCCTCGCTCATTTCAGGACATAGCTCAACCATAGATTTTGAATCCTTGAGCTGAATGCCATAGAATGCTTTCGTTCCGGCGTATAAACCAAAGATGTTCTCAAGATCGTTTTCCTGCATCTTTTCAAACATCTTTCTGCAGGCCTGTTGCCGTTTGGCATCGGAGGAAAAAGCGAATTCAGTAATCTCAAATTCCGCCTTCAAGTCTTCCAACACGGTGGCCACATCAAAATCGTCCATATCCACCAGCAGCCGATGCGTCGGCTGAATCACCAGCCCCTCATTCCGCATATTCACAAAGGTCAGCATTTGATACGCGGCTTGGTCGCTTTGTGTTTCTTTCCAGTAATTTAGCGCCGTTTCATATCGGTGATGCCCATCGGCGATAACCGTTTGCTTATCGGCCATCATTGCAGTGAATGCCTCAATCGAATCTGGCTCATCAACCACAAACAAACGGTGTCGAACGCCGTGTTCATCAACGGTATCGATCACAGCTTGTTTCCCCATGGCCGCCGAGATAATCTGCCGGTCCACATTCGCCGCGTCATCATACAGCATAAAGATCTGCCCTCATTGACACCCCGTCGCCCGCGTCAGATTCAGTCGGTCTGCCTTAGGCCCTTCCAGCGTCTTCTCGTGCGGTTGAACTCCTTCGCCGAATGCTTTCAGTTTGCCGCAGGCAATAATCCCGCTGCGTTCAAAGCTCTGTCCGGCGATCTCGAAATCCTGTATGTATGCATAAATTGCGTCATTACCTTCTTGTTTCAACGCCCCGGCCTTGACGGTGGCATCTAGATAGCTGGCCGCCCGCGTATAAACATTATTCCCGGCAGTATCGCCCGCCTCGGATGTGCCCTTGATGGCACGGACGATGTTATACTGATTGCGGCGGTAAAGTTCGTCCTGCATCGACGAATCAATCACATCATACGGCGGGGCGATACAGTCGCCCGGATTGCCGACGGTTTCTGCCTTAAAGCGATATGCCTTAAATGCTTTTATTTCCACAAGTTAAATCCAAAAAAGAAGATACAGTTCAGCCCGTCGCCGCTGATCTCGCAACGGGACAGCTTTTCGGTGAAAACCAAACGCACACTATACAGAAAATAGTTTCGGTTTCAACGAAATTTCTCTGTAATCTTTTTACGCAATTAACGAAATCAATTGGCCATTAATGTCCACAAAAAGCCCAGTTGACAAGGGCTAAGATGAAGCCCGAAGGGCTTCAATAATGGTAGCCCCGGGTGCAGCGCAGCGGAACCCGGGGTACCGATGCCCACACGCATCGACCCTGAAGGGGTCGAATAATGAAAATCTTGCGAATGGATACACATTTTTTTGTTGCAAAAAGGACTATCCAAAGCCACAATACTTGCGGTCTGAAAGACCGATATAACTTAGCCTAGGGCAACGCCCTGGGTTCAGGATATGCTCAAAAAATCTTCGCCCTGAAGGGGCAGTGTAAAAATCGAGGTGTAATTGTGGCAACTTACAATTGCCCCAAAACAGATATAAAGGAAAACACCCATGGCAAAACAGGAATACTCCAATTACCAAAAAAAGGTCATCCAGAACTACTACCAGCACAAAGACACCATCGTCCTGACGCGATTGCAGGAATTAGTAACCGACCTCTACCTGTCTGAAACCCCAGCCAAAACAAAACGACTCTGGCAGCAAGTCGAAAAAGCCCTCGACAAAATGAAACTAAAACCAGCCATAAAATCCCGCATCCTCGAAAAACAAAATGTAGAACTTCTTGCCAAAAACCTAAACGAATGGTTGAAGGCGTAACTGGGAACGCGGGCGTCTCGCCCGCAATAATAATAAC
>QNBU01000098.1 GCA_003644215.1 Planctomycetota bacterium | reverse complement strand
GAACAACGATCGCAGTAAACCTGCCGATGGAAGTGGCTCCGGTTGTGGATAATTTCCGCAACGAATACGACCTGGCGAATTTTTGCTCGCTGGTGCCGCGGTTAAAGGTCAAGGCGATATACCAGCCGCCCAAGGTTGTCAGTTTGTTCGGTCGTTTGAAAAAAGCGATCCTGCGCCAGTCGCTGTCCGAACAGGCAGGGGAAGTACCGGCGTTTCAGGAAGGGGATATTCTCGTAAAAGTTGCCGCCCAGGAGCTGCCGAACTTCAGACAGCTTCGAGAGTTGGCGACGGAATTTAAAAATAAGCCGATGCCTGTTACTGTTTTAAGGCAGAATGAGGACGGCAGCGAACAGGCCGTTGAGATAACTGTTTTGCCCAAGAGCGACCCGGCGACAGGTCGTGTTCTGATGGGGATTGCGGCGGTGCTGGATATGGACAGTCCCGTGGTTGCACAGGCGATTTCCATGCCCGGACAGACAGCAATCTCGGGGCTTCCGGCTGGCGCCACAGTTGTAGCAGTGGACGGTCAGTCGGTCAGCAACTTTTATGAAGTAGCTGCCTTATTCCTGAAAAATAAAGGCCAGAAAGTCAGTGTTGACTATCGTTTTAATGGTGTTGCCGGCGGAGCGGCGACGGATATATCTGAATACGAGCCGATTCATGCCAAGGCCTCCATCGCTATAGGCATTCCGTTTGCTGATTTGACCCATGAGTTCAGAGCGTCCAATCCCATCGAAGCGACGCAGATGGGCCTTAAAAAGGCATGGCAGTTTGTCTGGCGCAGTTATGTAACGCTGGGGCGACTTTTTCAGCGGTCGGTTCCTGTATCGGCGTTGAGCGGGCCGGTCGGAATTATCTCAATGACTTATCAGGTCGCGGGTGATTCACTGGATCATTATCTCTACTTTCTCGGCCTGATCAGTTCCTGCCTGGCGGTGATGAACCTGCTGCCGCTGCCGGTTCTCGACGGCGGCCATATTGTGATTCTGCTGATCGAAAAGATCAGCGGGAAACCGATCAATGAGCGCATTTTGGCGATGGCGATGTATATCGGTATGGCGCTGCTGTTGGGGCTGGTGCTGGTGATAACCTATAACGATCTGATCCGTCTCTTGTTCTAATCGCCAAAAAAACGAATGGGTAAAAACAAGAGCCATCATACCGGCCTGCAGTATTGAAAGCTTGGCGTTGGTTTAGCGTTTTCGCTTTTTGCGGGTATGGTGTTTGCGTTTAAATTTTCGCCGGTTCAACTTCGGCCGTTCGCTTACCAGCGGTTCGGCGGGTGCGAGGAATAATTGCCGCGCGGGAATATTGACCGCCGCGATACGCACTTTCATTGGCTGCCCCAGATGCACGCTCTCGCCGGACCACTTGCCAACGACGGCCTGCGCCCGCTCGTCGTACTTCCACTCATCCAGTCCCAGATCGCCCGGCTCGATCATCCCCTCGATGCCGAAAGTAGTACACTGCACAAACACGCCAAAATTCGTCAGCCCCGACACTACGACGGCCATATCCTCACCGACCCGCTCCGACAGCATCTGCAAAATCAGAACCGTTTTGAGTTCCTTTTCCGCCTTTGCCGCTTGCAGTTCCGTAAACGAAATATGCTTGCCAATTTCAATCAGTTCGCCCTCGCTCAGTACCTCATCGGGTCCGATCTTATTTAGCTTTCCCTTGATGTAGCAATCGATCAGCCGATGCACCAGCAGGTCCGCATACCGCCGGATCGGACTGGTAAAATGACAGTAATGCGTACTGGCTAGCGCAAAATGACCAATATGAAGCGGTGAGTACTCGGCCTTTTGCATACTCCGCAACACATACAAATTCACCGCATGAGCCAGTGGCGTATCTTTGACGGCCGCCAGTAAATCCCCAATCGCCGCCCGGTCCAGTTGCCGCGGAATCTTCAGCCCGCACACCCGCACAAACCGTTCCAGATTTTTGGTTGTGATCGCGTTCGGCTCCGGATGAATCCGCCGCATAAATGCCACCTCGAACCGATCCAGTAACCCCGCGACTGCCTCGTTGGCCTCGACCATGAACATCTCGATAATCGTATGCGGATAGCTGTCGTCCGCCGGATGCGCGTCCACCACCTGCCCATCATCGTCATAGACCAACTCTGTTTCCGGCAGGTCCAGATGCAGCATTCCGTTTTTGGCGCGGCGTTTTTCGATCGCGCGGGCCAACAACTCCATGTCTTTCAACAGGGCGACCACCTCCCCGGCATACCCCTCGGCGTCGCCTTTAAGAATCGCGTCGGCCTCCAGATAGGTCAGCCGTTTTCTCGAACAGATAACACTGTTGTCCACCTCACGGCCTAAGATGTTGCCTTTTAAGTCGTAGGTGATATAGACGCTTTTGGCAAATCGCCGCTGGTCCGGCTGGAGCGAACAAATCCCGTTCGACAACACTTCCGGCAGCATCGGGATCACTTTCTTTGGCAGATAGACACTGTTGCCGCGAACGCGTGCCTCTTTATCCAGTGGTGAATCCTGCTCAATAAACGAACTCACATCGGCGATATGAACCCCCAACTGCCAGTGGCCGGAAGCATCCTTTGTCAAGCTGATCGCATCATCAAAATCCTTTGCGTCCGGCGGGTCAATCGTGATAATCACCTCATCGCAAATATCGCTTCGCCCGTCAATCTTTTCGTCCGTAAAGTTCTCGGTTGCCTGCCGCGCCTGCTGGCGGCATTCATCGCCGAAGTCATCTGGCAGACCGAACCGCGTCATGATCGAGCGAATTTCCGTATCGTACAGACCGGCCTCGCCCAGCACTTCGACAATGGCCCCGCGAGCGGGTATGTCTTTGGTCGGATAGCTCACAATCTCCAGCACGATCTTGTCACCTTCTTTCGCGCCGCTGGCCGTTACATCATCGACAAGGATCGGACGATAGAAGCCCTTACTCTCCGGCTGAACCATCCACAATCCCTGCTCCCGCTTGAGCGTCCCGACAAACCGATCGTTGCCCCGTTCGATGATGTCAGTGATGATCCCGCTATAGCGCATCTGTCCGCCGCGGTGTCCCTTTTTAACGGCACGAGCCGCGACGACATCATTATTCATCGCACCGCCGGTGTCGGCGGGGCTGACAAACAAATCCCCATAGGCATTGGCTTGCAGCGGAATGATAAATCCAAATCCTCGCTCGTTGGCGCGGAATGTCCCGATGACACGATGGCCCATCGCGGGCAGGTTGACATTTTTCCGGTTGTCAATAACGACCTGCTTGTTGCGTTGAAGTTGCTCCAGCGCTGCCTGGAACGCGGGGTATTTCTCTTGCGGCACACCGATTGACTGGGCCAGATTTCGAGGTGAAAGAGGCGTGTAGTCCTTTCGTGTCAGGGCGGTCAGCAGTTGTTTTTTGAGAAGTTCCATATTGTTTTCAAGATTGTCTTTAATGCATAAAAAAGGCGTCCTGCCGATGAGTTTATCGACAAGACGCCGGATTGTCTATGAAGAAAAGCCGTTGGATCCGGATTAGTCGGCTGCCCTGGCCGCTAATGCGTTGACCCGCCGTGTCATTCGCGATTTGATGCGAGCGGCGGTGTTCTTGTGCATTGTACTGGTCGTCGAAAACTGGTCAAGCTTTCGAGTCAGGTCCCTAAGCTGGTCCTTTGCCTTGTCCGTGTCCCCGGCGTCAATCGCTGTACCGAGATGTTTGATCTGCGTTTTTACCACGCTCTTTCGCGCACGGTTAATGGCTCGCCGTTTGGCGTTCTGACGAACTCGTTTTTTGGCTGATAATGAATGTGCCACTTGCTAATTACTCCTAATTTCTATCGATTTAATCAAATTACGCTGGAAGATTGCTTCCGAGTTTACACAGGAAAACAACTCTATTTACCATTTTTTCTCAAAAAGTCAATACGCTGTCCGACATCTTTATAACTAAAATCGGTCTGGGCCAGTTTTCGATACAGTTCCAGAGCTTCATCCGGCTTGTCGGAGGCCTCGTAAGCCCTTGCCAGATTGTATCTTATGTCTTTCGCAATGGTTGAGTCCTTATTAACACAATTTTCTAGCGCCTGCTGAAAAATATCGACCGCATCGTCTTCCCAGCCCTTCAAAAGGAAGCACAATCCCATTTTATCCATCGAGACAACCTTGAACCGCGGGTCTTTTTGGGACTCCTGGAACATCGGGATCGCCCGGTCAAACTGCTGGGCCTTAATCAACGAGCGGCCATATTCATACTTAAACTGCAGATCGGTAGGGTAATTTCCCTCGCATTTCTCGAAATGGTCCAGCTCCACCTCATCGAGTTGGTGCTGGAGTTGCTGAAGCTGTTTGCGTGAGTGTTCATCCTGCGGCTCTTTTTGGATTTGCCCCGTCAGCGGGCGGATCTGCTGTTTGAGCTTTTTGATGCGAAATTCACCCAATCGTTTTAGAAATGTGAAATCCTTTGATTTCGCATAAGCGTTTTCGAGTACCCGGATAGCGTCCTGCTGGCCCTGCGGGGTTTCGAGGTTAAAAAAAGCACCGGCTAATTCGAGGATATTTGTAACGGTTTCGTGTCCATCTTCGATTTTTTTTCGGGCTTTCCGAACGGCCTCTATTTTGACCTCATCGCTTCTGATAACATTCCCCTGATCCTGGAGTTTATCCTGTGCGTCTCGATCCCTGATCGAATCGCGAAAGCTTTCAGCGATGCCGTACTTTCCTTTTTCCATGGTCATCGCAGCCGACAGGTCTCGCAGTTCATCCCGCAACGGCCCGTCTTTGGGGCGTATTTCAAGGGCGCATTGACACGCGACAACTGCGTTGGTAAACATCTCCATTTTTTTGTAAGCATCTTTGAGCAGGACAAATCGATCAAATCGAACCTTGTCGGGTTTATTGGAGACCTTGGCGGCTTCGAAGATAATATGCGCGATCCACTCGGCAGTACGCAGATACCCCGCTTCGGCGGCGGCGGTCAGCACGGACTCCGCATAGGGCAGGTGGTCGGGGTCTTTGGCCATCAGGTATTCGGCATTGAGCATTTTTTCCAGCGACTCTTTGCCCTTTAGTCGTTTG
>QNBU01000097.1 GCA_003644215.1 Planctomycetota bacterium | reverse complement strand
GTGTTTATACTGGCTCGGTTGGATGGATTGGCTTGAACTTTGATCTATGCTGGAACATCGCTATTCGTACAGTTTTAATTTCAGGGCAAAAGGCCTATATTCAAGCCGGCGGCGGCATTGTCGCCGATTCTGATTCTCATGCGGAGTGGGATGAAACGCTGACCAAAGCACTGGCGCTATTGGCGGGGATTGATGCAGTCAATGCTTGGGAATCTTAAGCACTTAGGATTTGGCGGTCTATTGAGCATTTATTGTTTCGTATTCACTGATGACCTTGAGGATTCGATCCAGGATTTGGCGGCCTTCGGGGATGGCCTCAAGTCCTAAGAATTCCACGCCGATTCTGAAGTATCGGTTGTCCGATTGTTCTTCGGTGTATTTGACATGGGATTCAAGCAGCAGCGGTTTTTGGTAGCTCATCGGTGTAAACTGTATCCCCAAAAGCTGACCAGCCCTGAAATGTTCTTTGTGTTCGATTTCGATTTCAAATCGCGCCCCGCCCGCAGAAAGATTCAGCAGTGTTCCCTGCCAATAAACCTCCCCCGGAGTGTTGTCTGACTTATCCAGATAGCCGCGATGCCAGAACATCACCTTGACCTTGGTATTGGCCGGAACGGATTGACGATGGTAGGCCCGTCGTTTAACGCGATCGACCTTGTCGGGGAAGTGAAGCGAAATTTGGCATTGCGCTCCGCCTGACTCAACCGCCCGGACGGTCGAATCGAACAGGTATTTGAAATGCCCCAGATGAATGCAGATGCCAATTGGCTGATCTTCCTTGAGGTCTTCACAGGCGGACTGGCAGTAGAAATCGACACAATCACCATAGCAGTCACACACTGTTAGCTCGATAAGTCGCCACTTCCCATTGACCATAAAACTGCCGATAACAGGCGAATTTTCCCGTTGGGCCTCCGACAGAATGCCTTCCATTTCAGAAGTGTCCACTGTTTCTTTTTGAATCATCGCGATTGTCCCTGTATGACGGCTTACTCTCCTAAAATATAACAAATAAAGGCGTTTTCGGCCGTTCTTCTTTATAATAAGTCGGCACGATGGAAAGGTTCCCTTGAGTTTTTTGATTTTTTACAACATCGAGAGTTGAAAAAAACAGCGTCAACCCCTATGATTTGCGCCTTATGGATACTGAAAAAATAAAACGCTATTCGCTGGCCGAAGTTGCCCTCCTGATGATCTTTATGTCCGGCTTGTTGATTGCGGGCCTGATCGTCAAACTCCGAGCCAGAGTATTCCTCTCTGATCCGATTGCTCTGCCCGGTTTCGGGTTGTCGGTGTCGATGCCAAGCGGCCCCGGTTGGGAACGAATGCCTGCGTGGCAATATGAGGACGCTGAAAACAGCATGACGCTGGTCGGCCAGTTCCATCGCCCGGGCCGCGGCAAAACGGAGGTTCGTTGGCGGTTTGTTTTCAGTACAGCGGATGGCTCCGAACGAGAATTGTTAGAACGACAGGCCCAAAAAATCGGTGCTGTCATTCAGTCCTTTGACCGGATCGGTCAGGATTGTCCGTTGGTTTACGCAAGAATGCTTATCCCTTCAGCCGCACGGGATGAGGTCTATATGGGGGTGATGCGTTTAGACGCCAATAGGTCGCTCGAGTTTTTGGTGCGCTCATCTGAGCTTGGCGGTCTTCACGGAGAAAATGTTCTAAAGTCAGCAGTTGGAAGCATTCAGTATCGCCCCGGTCAGGAAACGGCGGACGGCCGTGCGTTGATGGAAGCGTTTTTGCAAAGTCGCTCGCAGCGTCCGTTGGCCGATGAGGCGTTTCTGATCAAAGATGCGGCGGGAGAGAATCGGGGCTACTATCACACATGGCATTCGATGTCCAGCAATGGACGGCAGCATCGCAGAATGCAAATCCGGCAGTTTGAATATGACTTGCTGAAATTGAAATCAGAAATTTGGCTTGATCCGCTCGAGAAAGAATATCGCTGGAAAACAGACCTGAGCAACCCTCGGGCCGAAGGTACTGTGGTTTATGAGATTGTCCCGGATGAAAGCGGGTCGTTTTTGGTAACCTGTAATGCCAAAGAGGTTAAAACATTCCCAGCCGGTCAGTTTTTTCTGCCGGAGCCGCTTTTGACCGAACTGGCTCGGGCATTTTTACAGAGCGAATACGACGGCGCTATTGTCGATGTGCTGGCCGCCAGAGGCCAGTTGGTGCCGGTTCACCTGACAAAACTGTCGCCGGATAAAGCCAAAGCGAAGTCCGAGGCGGTTGCGTCGGTGATTCGGATGGATTTTTTGTATCATCCGGACTCTTACGAGGAACTGCTGTTTGATGCTTCACAAAATCTATTGGGTAAATTTGAGCAGCAGCCCGGCCGCAGGGGACGGATTTGGGACGCGGTTTCGACCGAATCCTTGCGGCAGATTTTCCAGAATGATTTTGATGGGAACGCGACCGTTCCGGTCGCACTATAAAAGAACCATGAATGAATACCAATAAACACGAATATAATTTTTGACGGGATTAACAGGATTAACGGAAGAGCCACTGATGTTCGAGTTAATAATCATAATATTAATAGTATTGTTAAGTGTAGATGGTATTAGAAGAGTTATTTTTGCTTTGAAAAAAGGACGCATAGAACTTACAGCATCAGAATGGGAAGTGGACTTAAAAAAGAACCGATTATGTTTTGTTTTTTTACTCTACTGTATTTTTTTGCCTCTCTTTTTTTCATTACATTGGCCTACTTCTACTTTTACAATAGCTTTATCAAGTGATTGGAAAAATGGAGATGCGGTTTTTAGACAAAATATTCTGTAAATCCAGTTAATCCTGTCTAAAAAATAATCTGTGTTAATCCGCGAAATCTGCGGTTAAAAAACTAAAATTAGTGTGTATTCGTGTTAATTCGTGTTTCTTTTTTGTATGAACGAATAGAGTTTTTGAACGGGGAATGAAGATGTCAGACAATAACTATGATTGTATCATTATCGGCGCCGGCCCGGCCGGGTTGGGTGCGGGGCTTTACGCGGCGCGGGATCGTCAAAAAACACTGCTGCTGGAAAAGTTTTACCCCGGCGGACAGATCAACACCACCGACCGCATCGAAAACTATCCGGGCTTTGAGAATATCAGTGGTCCGGATCTGGTGATGAAGCTTACCGATCAGGTCAAGCATTTTGGCGGCCAGATCAAAACCAGCGCTGAGGTCAAGAAACTCCAGCGAAGAGACGATGGCTTGATCGAAGTTTCGACCTCAAAAGAGAGCTTCCTCGGAAAGGTGGTTATTTTGACACCGGGCAGTTCCTATCGGCCATTGGGGGTTCCGGGCGAAGAAGAGTTTCGTCAGGCCGGCACGGGGGTCAGCTATTGTGGTACCTGTGATGCGCCATTTTTTAAGGATAAAGTCGTTGTGGCCGTCGGGGGGGGCAATACCGCCGTTGAGGATACGCTGCACCTGGCGAAGTTTGCCAAAAAGGTCTATATGGTGCATCGGCGGCAGGAATTTCGCGCCACGCCGGTACTTGTGGATGAATTAATGGACACAGTCAACACCCCCGACAGCAATCTGGAGTTGAAGCTCGACAGCGTTGTTACTTCCATCGAAGGTAAAGACAAGGTCCAAAAAACCGTTCTGAAGAATGTCAAGACAGAGGCCGCCGAGGAAATCCCCTGCGACGGCGTATTTATCTTTGTTGGGATGATTCCCAACACCGGCTTTTTAGAGGCATCCGTCGATCTGACCGACAGCGGATTCATCCAGTGCGATCCGGCGTATCTGCGGACAAAAACACCCGGTGTGTTTGTCGCGGGCGATTGCCGGGTGGGCGCCGCGATGCAGCTCGTTACCGCCGTAGCCGACGGCGTCAACGCCGCGATATGGATGAAGCATTACCTGCGCGACCCTAACTGGTGGAACGAACCACTTTCAGAGGCCCTCTCACCCGCAGAGTGGTGAACCACCTATTGGCTAAGGGGCTGCGTATAAATAAATGATTTTGCCCGGATGGTCGATAAAATACTTGGGTTTACATTCAAAACAGTTTTTTACGGCGGGATATTTCATGACATTTACACAATTATTGGCGTTGGTGCAGTCAGATGGACTTCGGGTTTGTGCTGATTCTCGGCAGATTCAGCCCGGCGACATCTTTGTTGCTGTGGCCGGAACACAGGTTGACGGACACAATTACATTGACAAGGCCCTTGCCAGCGGAGCGAAATATATTGTTAGCCAACGACCGCTTGAAGGCGCCAACTGTATCGTTATTGAAGATGCCGCTGCAGCGCTGGGTCTGCTGGCACAGGCATCCTCAGGCAACCCCAGTTCCAAGCTGACCAATCTGGCCGTAACCGGAACAAACGGTAAAACGACGGTCGCCTATATGGTTCGTTCGATTATCGAATACACCGGCGCCAAGTGCGGTCTCATCGGCACCATCGAATACAACACCGGCAAGGCGGCGATTCCCGCACCGCTGACCACGCCAGACGCGATTACCCTCGCCGCGGCCGCGCGGGATATGATTCTCGACGGCGCGAACTATATGGTCATTGAGGCCAGTAGCCACGCCCTGAGCCAAAAGCGTCTGGCGGGCATATCGTTTACCGCGGCGGCGTTCACGAACTTAACCGGCGACCATTTGGACTATCACAAAACCGAGGACGACTATCTGGATGCCAAGACGCTTTTGTTTACTGAGCTTCCGCCGCATGGCCTGGCGGTTTTGAACGCCGAATCGGACGCGGCCCACACCATTGGCGAGATTATCGAACCGGCAACACGGATTCTCTGGTACGGCATCGACCGTCCTGTTGACATCAACGCCAAAGTGCATCGCATGGATGCCGCGGGCAGCGAGTTCAGTATCATCTTCGAAAATTACAGCGAAAAAGTAATCACTCCTATTCCCGGCAGACACAATATCTTAAACTGTCTCGCCGCCGCCGGATTGTGTCTTGGTGCGGGGATCGGATTGAGCGATATCGTCGCCGGATTATCCGCGTTGCAAACTGTCCCGGGTCGCCTGCAACCGGTACTGTCCGCCGCCGCCGACCAGCGAGGCATCAGGGTCTTTGTCGATTATGCCCATACCGACGATGCATTGGTC
>QNBU01000096.1 GCA_003644215.1 Planctomycetota bacterium | reverse complement strand
GTCTTAACAGCCATTGTCCAGTCGTCTTCGGCAACGCTGGGTATCACGATGGCGCTGGCTCTGACAGGGGCGATTGACTTCCATACGGCGGCGGCTTTGATTCTTGGCGAAAATATCGGAACGACCATTACTGCTTTTCTGGCCTCGTTGGGCGCTTATACGAATGCCAAAAGAGCGGCCTATGCGCATGTTATTTTCAATATCATCGGCGTTTTCTGGATCACGCTTCTCTTTGTTCCTTACACGAATCTGATTGCCCGTATTATCACGAAAACACAGGTTTGCGACATTTCCGCGATCGTGATTCTCGAAGAAAACGATCCCAAGGTTACCGGTTATGCCGAGCAATACAAAATCTCTGAACGGGCGTTGTATTTTACAAATTCGCAGGGGCAGCATATTAATAGTGCCGGTGATATTTTGGGCCAGGAGGATTCTTTCGTAACGGCGTCCGATTTTAAGCAATATGTTGAAGAGCATAAACTGACCGACATGCCCTTATATACGACGCATGGAATAGAGTACCCCTTTACGCAATCGGCTATCGCGTTTACGCATTCGGGCTTTAACATTGCCAATACCTTGCTGTTTCTGCCGTTTGTGGGTTTGCTTTCGCGATTTTTGATGTGGCTCGTCCCGGACAAGAAGAAAGCCGAAGTACCGCATCTGACCTACCTCAATGTACGCATGCTGGATACGCCGGCGATTGCGATTGAGCAGTCGTATAAAGAGTTGATCAAAATGGGCGTGATGGCCAAAGAAATGATGGCCGGTCTAAAGCCGTTTTTGTCCAATGATAAACCCCGGCCCGAAGCGGCAGAAGTGATCTTCCAGCAGGAAAACGACTTGGATGTCATCCAAAAAGAGGTGGCTGAGTTTATCGGTGAGATCATGACCGGTAGTATCCCGCACGAGCTGATGCACTCGGCCAGCGGGCAATTGCGTATTGCCGACGAGCTGGAATCGATCAGTGACTACATACAGGGCCTGTTGAAACTGCGTCTGAAAGTACAGGATACGGGCCAGAAATTCAGCGATGGCGGCTTAAGGGATATGATCGAGCTTCATAACAAAGTGGATCAATACATCGACCTGATCGCCGACGGCCTCGAGCGAAGCAATGACGCCCCCGAATACTTCAGCGAGATGCAGGTCAAGGGGGTTGCGGTGACGAATCTGATGAAAGAATGCCGCAGCCGACACTTGGAGCGTGTTACGAAAGCGGAGGACAATCCGCTGATGAGCTTGATCTATACCGATATGCTGACGGCCTACCGCCGAATCAAGGACCATGCGTTCAATATCGCGGAAGTCTTGATCGGTGAAAAGTAGCTGCATGGGAACGCGACCGCCCCGATCGCACTTTCTAATGATTTATTTATGCGAAATTCCTTGGGCTATGATATGATGGTCCTTTGTGCTGTTTGCCGAGTGCGTCCGTGGTGGCAGCACAAGCGAGAGGATGCAATCGGGTTCACTTGCGCTGTCGCGTTTTTGTGTGGATGCTTGCGTTCCCAATGGGTTACGCTTTTTCGAATGTGAATGTGTGGCCGGTGCCGTCTATTTTTATAGCGTCGCCTTCGGTGAATTTCCCGGCGATGATCTCTGTGGCCAGTTTGTTTTCCAGCCGCTGCTGGATGACGCGCTTTAAGGGCCTTGCGCCGAAGGACGGGTCGTAGCCCTCATCGATGAGCTGATCGGTGGCGGCGGCGGTGAACTCGATGGTGAGTTGTCGGGCTTTGAGCCGGGCGGTCAGGTTTCGTAATTGGATGTCCACAATCTGCTTCAAATTTTCTCGCGTTAGCGTTTTGAAGATAATTGACTCGTCGATGCGGTTTAGAAACTCCGGTTTGAAGTATTGCCGCAGTGCCTCTTTGACATGGGCGGCGATCTCCCATTCGGCGCCTTGTTCTTCGGTCAGTCGCAGGATCGCTTCGCTGGCGAAGTTGCTGGTCATAATGATGATGGTATTCTTGAAATCAACGGTGCGGCCCTTGCCGTCGGTGAGCCGGCCGTCATCGAAGACCTGCAAGAGGACATTGAAGATGTCCGGATGGGCTTTTTCGATCTCGTCGAGCAGGATGACCGAATACGGTTTGCGGCGAACGGCCTCGGTGAGCCGGCCGCCTTCTTCATAGCCGACATAGCCGGGAGGGGCGCCGATAAGCCGGGCGACGGAGTGCTGTTCCATAAACTCGCTCATATCAATCCGCACCATACTGGCCGGGTCGTTAAACAGAAACTCGGCGAGGGCTTTGGCTAATTCGGTTTTCCCCACGCCGGTCGGACCCAGAAACAGAAATGTTCCGATAGGGCGGCTCGGGTCGCCGAGTCCGGCCCGGCTTCGGCGGACGGCATTACAGACAGCCGCGACCGCTTCATCCTGTCCGACGACACGGGCGGCGATCTCGGTTTCCATCTTCATCAGCCGCTGGCGCTGGCCGCTCATCAGGCGGGAGGTCGGCACACCGGTCCACTTGCTGACGACTTCAGCGATTTGTTCTTCATTGACTTCATTGTGGATCATCGCTGAGCCGTTGGCCAGGGCGACCTTTTCTTCGGCGGCTTTTAATTGCTGCTCAAGACCGAGAATTGTCTCATATTTCAAGCGGGCGGCGCGTTCGAGTTCGCCTTTTCGCCGGGCATCCTCAAACTCGGTGCGGGCGGCGGTGAGTTGTTCTTTGAGGATCTTGGTCGTGTCGATGGTTCCCTTTTCTTTTTCCCATTTTGTGGTCAGTTCGCCGTCTTTGGTTTTGAGTTCGGCCAGTTGTTTCTGGCATTTTTCGAGCTGTTTTTGACTGCTTTTGTCGATTTCTTTTTTGAGGGCTTCGCGTTCGATTTCCAGCCGCATAATCTCGCGACGAATGGCATCCAGTTCCGATGGCAGCGAGTCGTTTTCGATTCGCAGACGGGAGGCCGCTTCGTCCATCAGGTCAATGGCCTTATCCGGCAGGAAACGGTCGGATATATAGCGGTTAGACAGCGTTGCCGCCGCAACCAGCGCCGCGTCGGTAATCCGTACGCCGTGATGCGCGTCGTAACGGTCTTTTAGCCCCCGCAAAATAGCGATGGTTTCCTCCACGGATGGCGGATCGACCATGACCGGTTGAAAACGGCGTTCCAAGGCGGCGTCTTTTTCGATGTATTTACGATATTCGTCCAGTGTGGTCGCGCCGATACACCGCAATTCTCCGCGAGCCAATGAGGGCTTGAGCAGGTTGCCCGCATCGACAGACCCCTCGGTCTTGCCGGCGCCGACGATGGTGTGCAGTTCATCGATGAACAGGATGATCTGGCCGTCGGACTTGGTAACTTCTTTCAGCACCGCCTTAAATCGGTCCTCAAACTCGCCGCGAAACTTCGTCCCCGCAATCAACGCGCCCATGTCCAGTGCGACGACTTTTTTGTCTTTCAATCCGGAAGGAACATCGCCGGCGATGATTCGCTGGGCGAGTCCTTCGACGATGGCGGTTTTTCCGACGCCGGGTTCGCCGATGAGGACGGGATTGTTTTTGGTGCGGCGGTTCAACACCTGCATACAGCGGCGGATTTCTTCGTCACGGCCGATGACGGGATCGAGTTTGCCTTTGCGAGCCATCTCAAGCAGGTCGATGCCGTAGCGTTCGAGGGCCTTGTATTTACTTTCGGGGTTTTCGTCGATCACTTTTGAGCCGCCGCGAATTTCCTTGATCGCCTTTGTAATCCGTTCGACATCGATGGAATTGACGCTAAGGATTTCCTTGGCGTCGCTTTTAATGTCGGCCAGCGACATCAGAATATGCTCAACGCTGAGGAATTCGTCGCCAAGTGTATCGGCTTTGTTTTGGCCATCGAGAACGACTTGGCCAAACGCCGGATCGGGCATAATCATCCCGCCGGGTTGACCGGTGGCAAGGCGGTTTAGCTCGCTGTCGGTCATTTGTTTGATACGGTTGGCGTTGGAGCCGATTTTTTCGAGGATTATCGCAGCCAGGCCCTGTTCATCATCCAGCAGGGCATAGAGAATATGCAGCGGCGTTACAACGGTGTGCAAGCGGGCCATCGCCAACTGCTGGCTGGTGGCCATCGCTTCCTGGGCCTTGACGGTGAATTTATCAAATTTCATCTGTTCCCCTTTCGGTGTCTATTTTACTCGCTGTGAGTTATATTTGCAAATGGTGTGCCGGAAGATGGATCGTATCTTATGTGCTTTTGTTAAAAGAAGCTATGAGAGCATCGGTTTTTTCGTGTGCCAGTTTGGCAGATGGACGATTGTTTTTGAATGTATTTTTGGGCAGAATGATTGTTGGATTGAGGAGGGACTATTCGACCTCGTTGGGGCCGATGGCTGCCGATGCGTCGATACTGCGGGTTTCGGCTTGCGGGAACAAGCGGCCTTGACCCTGATGGGACGCCGGAGCGACATTTTTCACTTGACAAATGCTTTTAAGAATGTATATCTGTCTGGATTATAAGAACTTACGCGGGTGTAGTTCAGTGGTAGAACATCAGCTTCCCAAGCTGGATACGCCAGTTCGATTCTGGTCACCCGCAGTTAAGTTTTTTCCTTTCTGTACACTGTTTTGAGTCTGATTGACTCGTAAAAGTCCATTGCTGCTGATCCTGAATAAAAAGTCCTGCCTCAATACGGATATTCCAGGCAGCAGGGCCGGTTCGTTGGGGCAGTTTTTTAGCCCAAAATCAGGGATAAATCCTTTACTTAAAGCCGAAATCGCTTGCTTAAAATAGTTGAAATCGTTACACCAAACCCCACGCGTTCAGTACAACAAGGTTTTCGAGATGGTAAAACATCTCAAAAAACCATTATTCGTTGTTTACACGTTTAGCCGATTTTTATATAAAATTAGCTTGGCAAATTTTAATATCAGGTTTATAAAAAGATACGATGCGAAAAACACCTAAAGTTATGTTGTTGTTTGAAAACTCCCGTAGGTTTGACCGGGCATTGACGATGGGAATCGCTCGTTATGCGAGATCGCACGGCCCCTGGGCGTTTTACAAAACACCCGTCTTTTATTTAAGAGAGGCCAATGTTGATAATAGTGACGCCTACGCCAAAAGTTTACTAAGCGGCTTTGCTGAGCATTAGTAATTTCTCAACATTC
>QNBU01000095.1 GCA_003644215.1 Planctomycetota bacterium | reverse complement strand
CGCTATCCCAGCACAGGCTGGAAGCCCGTGTTCCACTAACGGCTAATTCGAGTGATCGTCCATAAATCCTTCCAGTTTTCTCGAACGCACCGGGTGCTGGAGTTTGCGAATCGCCTTGGCCTCAACCTGCCGGACACGCTCGCGCGTTACCTTGAAGATACGGCCTACTTCTTCCAGCGTATAGGTGTAGCCATCGCCAATACCATATCGCAGCTTAATGATTTCGCGTTCACGATAGGTTAAGGTCGTAAGCACTTCGTCAATGCGGTCCTTGAGCATTTCCTGCGTGGCAGACTGAACGGGCGATTCAGCCGTATCATCTTCAATGAAGTCGCCAAAGTAACTATCCTCGCTCTCGCCGATGGGACGATCCAGACTAAACGGATGCTTGCTGATCTTCAGGACACGACGGGTTTCGGATATACTCATTTTGGCCACTTCGGCAATCTCTTCAATGGTCGCCTCCCGGCCAAATTTTTGCAGCAGGTTCTTGCTGATCGTGCGGAGTTTGCTCATCGTTTCGATCATGTGAACCGGAATACGAATCGTTCTGGCATGATCGGCAATGGCCCTGGTAATCGCCTGCCGAATCCACCATGTGGCATAGGTGCTGAATTTATATCCTCTGCGATACTCGTATTTATCCACAGCCCGCATCAGGCCGGTATTACCTTCCTGGATGACATCAAGAAAGCTCAGACCTCGATTTCGGTATTTCTTTGCAATCGAAACAACCAGCCGCAAATTACCGCCGGAAAGATTCCGTTTGGCGCCTTCGTATTGAGCATGCACCGCTTCTACGGCCCGCAAGCGTTTATCTAACTGATTTGGCGTTTCCAGGATCAGTTCCTGCATCCCCATTAGTTCCTGCTTCATCGCCTCAATATCTTCAGGGTCATAATCCTGCGTCGGTCCCGTTTCGATCAACTTCTGCAACTGATGCATCTTTTGCTGAATGCCTTGGAGTTTTTTCATCATTGGCTGAATGCGACTGGTCCGCAAACTCAGTTCTTCAAGCAGTGAGGCGATCTTCCTGCGATTTCGACGAATCTGCTTAAGATTTTGTCTTATCACATCCGCATCATCTGTCTGACCTGACGCCGCAAAAATATCCGTATTACGATCCAGCAACTTGTTCACCGTATCCATATTGACTGGGATGCGGGCTTTAATAACGGATCTTTCATGGGTTTCCCCGCTACTCATCTTCATCGTCCGGTCAAATGGCAACGCCCCCTCGTCAACCTGCTGAAGAATTTCCACTGCGGCTCTGGAGCAATAATCACTTTCAAGCACTTTACGCCGAAACGCCAGTCGTGTCAGTTCGATCTTTCTGGCAAGATTGATCTCTTCTTCGCGTGTCAATAACGGAATTTCGCCCATTTGTGTCAGATACATCCGTATCGGATCATCAATCTTACGAACCTCCGGCTCTGTTAGCGCCGCTTCAAGGGCAAGGTCGTCCTCGGCCTCGCTGTGTCCGATTTTATCGACATCGGCAAAACTGTCGTCCTCCTCTTTCGCGGCATCGGCCTCGTCTAATAACCGAATTCCCATTTCATCAAAGGTCATCAGGAGACTGTCCAGCCGCGCAGGACTGATAATTTCGTCCGGGAGCGTGTCGTTCAACTGCTCGTATGTCAGAAACCCCTTCTTTTTGGCCTTAGCAATAATCGCTTTAATTGTTTGTTCGATTTTTTCCATGCGGGCGGCTTTGGAAGCATCGGATTCTTTCTCTGGGGCAGCGACCACTGACTTTCCGTCATGCTCGGCGGATTTGTCATTCGATTCAGAACCCTTAATATCCTGAACCTGTTCAGCGACATCCTGTTCCTGAATCTGCGGCTGCTTTTCGTCCTTTTTTGAAGTCATTTATTTACAAGTCCTTAAATTCCTGCATTTCTCAAATTTGGCCCCTTTTGGGCAATTTGACTAAGCATCTGTTTTAGTTCATTGTCTTTATCCATACCTTGCTTGAGTAACTGAATCCGGCGACTGTGTGTGCGGTTTTCCAGTGCTGCAAGGGCACCGTCTAATTGACTCAACAGGTTCGTTTTTTGTTCAGCGGCTGCTTGCAGTTCCGTCAGCAAATTGCCTGCGGCAGAAGACTCAACCCGGCCGTATAGTTGCGATAGCTGCAAAGGAGCATTCCCTGCAAAAAGCCCAAAAATGGCCTCTGCCAACTCTCTTAGCTGTTCATCCGGGCCAAAGTCGCTTACTGAAACTCGTGCGGCCACCTGTCCGAAGCAATCGGGATGTCCCAGAACGGCCTCCAAAATCTCCCGCTGCGCCTTTGAGGCCAAATCCACACGCTCGTCGGGATCTATATCCACCTGCTCATCCGCAGCATCCGGTCGCGAACGGCGGCGTTTTTGCTTTAGAATGGCAGCGATTTCCTGCTCAATACGGCTGACGGAAATCCCCAACAACTCACTGAGCCGCCCCAGTACAACCGTCCGACTGACCGAATCCATCTGCCGGGCCTGCAACGCCAAGGCCGCCGTCTGCAAAAACCGGCGAATCGCCTCGGTACGATCTGAAAGATTTTGCCCTGCCCGGAGCTGTTCGTTCAGCAGTCCCCATTTGAACTCCAGTACATCTTCGGCGGCATCAATCAGATTCCTGAATGCTTCGACGCCGGCTTCGAGCAGATAATCACACGGATCCTTACCATTCGGCGCAAAGGCAAGCCGAACATCAATTTTTTGTTCGAGACAAACCTCCATTGCCCTGTCAGCGGCAGCCTTGCCGGCGACATCGCTGTCAAAAATCAGTACTATGCGTTTGGCATATCGCCGGAGTATTCTCGCATGGCCGCTGGTTAAACGCTTCCCCAACGCGGCGACGACATTTTCGCTTCCGAGCTGATGCGCCATCATCACATCGGTATATCCCTCGACCACAACCGCCGTACCGCTCAGTGAAATCGCCTCGCGTGCCTGAGAGAGACCGTACAGCGACTGGCTCTTATCAAACAATACCGTCGCCGGAGAGTTCATATACTTGGCCGGATCATCGCCGAGTGTTCGTCCGCCAAAACCGATCACACGACCGGTTACATCCATAATCGGAAACATCAACCGATTTCTAAACTTGTCATAACACCCTCCCTGCTCCCGCCCGACTGCCAATCCGGCCTGAGTCAGATATTTAGCGGCATCGGTTTTATGAGCGGCCTTGCCGGTCAAGTCATCCCACGCATCGACTGCAAAACCAAGCTGCCATTTTCGAGCGAGTTCCTCGGAAAGGCCCCGGTTCGTTATATATTTTCGGACTGCCGCACCCGTTTCGGGACGCCATAAATTTTCGATCCAATTTTTTAACGCCCAAGCATTTATTTTTTCCAGCTTTAATGAATCGAGTTGTTCACCTTCGGGGCCATTGCTGCGTCGCTGAACGGGTTCAATATCGATCCCGGCCCGTTTGGCAAGCCGCTGGACCGTTTGGGGGAATGTCAGATTCTCCCTCATCTGGACAAACTTCAAGACATCACCGCCAGCGCCACAGGCAAAGCACTTAAATATCTGCTTAACGGGGCTGACAAACATACTGGGCTTATGGTCAGTATGGAACGGACACAGTCCGACCATTTCCTTGCCTTTTTTTTCCAGATTCAGATGCTCAGAAATAACATCGACAATGTCATTGGCCTGTTGAATCCGGCTGATCAGATTGTAGTCCCACTTACCAGCCAATACGACTCCGTGGTGCTATAGCCCCCTCTTCAGGGGTAACGGTAATATTCTTATAAACTCAAACCGACCAACGATCTGCTTGAAGCTTCCTTGTTGGCGATGCACGCTCTCCGGCACTCAATAAAAATTGAATAGACAGTAGAGTATAGAAGAAGAGGTCAAAAAGTCAAGCTGAAGCCAATAAATAGCATTTTCAATGCAAAAAAATGCTATTTACTATAGCGCTGGACACTTAACCAAAAAGACAAATAGCGCAATATTCCAAATTTACTCGCAAAGGGCGGACAACTCATCCACTGTCAACTCATCCAATCGATCAACGACTATTCGCTCCTCTTGGGCCAGTTTGCTCCGGGGATAGGTATTGGTTACCGCAATCGGGTGCATTCCGGCCGCAGCCGCGGCTTCCAGGCCCCAGTGGGAATCCTCGATGACAACACACTGATTTGCTTTAATGTGACTTGATCCCTTTTGATTGAGTTTGCTTAGGGCCAGCAAGTATCCTTCCGGATCGGGCTTGCCGTGGGCAACATCATCGGCGGAAACAATCACCTCAAACGCATCCTTGAAAGCCATCCCAGCCAGCATCAGATCGATATCGCTTCGCAATG
The DNA here is from genome assembly GCA_003644215.1 of Planctomycetota bacterium. GTDB lineage: Bacteria > Planctomycetota > Phycisphaerae > Sedimentisphaerales > Anaerohalosphaeraceae > 4572-13. The sequence goes on along the minus strand of QNBU01000095.1, from coordinate 920 downwards.
CCCCGGAACAAATCGCCCGGCGAACACCGCCGTTGATCAACCGTTGAATAAATACCGACACGCCCTCGATAATAATCGAACCGCTGACAATAAGCTCATCGAACACAACCTTTTTCTCGCCGATCAATACCTGCACCCTGGCATTATCCCATTGCATCCTATAATCAACATTGACCGCTTCGATATTCTCACGATCCGAATAGCCGAGATACTTATCCCAATGAACCTCTTTCGGAATATCGACCCCATATCGGTTAAACACCGTATTCAGCGCATCATAATGCAAGGCCTCTGAATCGGCAATCACCCCGTCAAAATCAAATATCACCGCTTTGAGCATCGCTTAAAACTTTCTACTATGCAAGAGATTCTAATTTCGTCAGCCACTCATTAAAGATGGGGCATCTCCCCCTAATTGCAGGCACTCCAATTTCTTTGGCAATTGCAATGCCTGTTGTTGTTTTCTTAAATCTGGGGCTAAGAGATTCCAAACGCTTCGATGGCGCTGTTTGTGGGGAATCGTCGATATTTTCCGGCCCACCACACTCGTTTAAGATTGAATCAACACAAGATGTTTGCACATTCAGCTTTTGGGCAAGGATCGTCGAGTTGCTAAAAAGTAATGCCTCAAACTCATGCATAGCAATATAGGGAATAAAACGCATAGCAGGTCTGCATCTTGGCCAAAGCTCTTCTATTTCCCCTAGCGTAGCTTGATTGATTTGCTCAGCTTTTTCCTCTGGATTATTTTTAAGTTTTGCCTCACTTAGACCGGGCCAATCCGACTTAATGCCATAATAATCAATAAAAAGTGTTAGATATGTATCTCGTCGTTGTTTCAAATATTTTTCGATGTCATTTTTTACGCGAGAGAACTTCACATCTCCACCTTTTTGACCTGGCTTGGTAACAATAACCGG
>QNBU01000094.1 GCA_003644215.1 Planctomycetota bacterium | reverse complement strand
TCATTTTGAATTTGTTTAGGATTTAGAATTTCGGATTTAGAATTTTCACAAAAACAGCTTAACTCCTTAGTAAGAAATGCGTTACAATCAGTGCTACAGTCTCAAATCGCGCTGTCGTACTAATCATTGGCTTAAAATATCAAAAATATCACTTAAGAAAGGGAAGTTATGGCTACACAATTCGTAGAAAGTATTATGGAACAGGTTGTCGCTCGTAATCCGGTGGAAAAAGAATTCCACCAGGCCGTTCAGGAGGTTGCCGAGTCCGTACAGGAAGTAATTGAGAAAAATCCGCACTATGCAAAGGCCAGAGTTCTTGAACGCCTTGTTGAGCCGGAACGACAAATTATGTTTCGTGTTCCGTGGACCGATGACAAGGGCAATGTTCAGGTTAACCGCGGTTTCCGCGTTGAGTTTAGCAGCGCCATCGGGCCTTATAAAGGCGGCCTCCGTTTCCATCCGTCGGTTTATCTGGGAATCATCAAGTTTCTCGGCTTTGAGCAGATTTTCAAGAATGCCTTGACCACGACGCCGATTGGCGGCGGTAAGGGTGGCAGCGACTTTGACCCCAAGGGCAAGAGCGATAATGAAGTAATGAGTTTCTGCCAGAGTTTCATGAGCGAACTGTTCCGTCACATTGGCCCTGATACGGATGTTCCGGCTGGTGATATTGGTGTCGGTGGACGCGAAATCGGGTATATGTTTGGTCAGTATAAGAAGCTGACAAACACTTTTACCGGTATTTTGACCGGCAAGGGACTTGGCTGGGGCGGTTCTCTGGTGCGTACCGAAGCGACCGGATACGGCCTGGTTTATTTTGTTACACGAATGCTGCAGGACCGCGGCACCGACTGGAAAGGTAAGACGGTTGTTAGCTCCGGCAGTGGAAATGTTGCGATCTATGCCACACAAAAGGCCCAGGAGTTGGGTGCTAATGTCATTGCGCTTTCTGACAGCGGTGGTTATATTGTTGATCCGGACGGGATCAAACTGGACACGGTCAAACGCATCAAAGAAGTTGAACGCGGCCGGATTAAAGAATATGTCGATGCACACCCCGGTGCTGAATATCATGAAGGTTGCTCCGATATATGGACAGTACCCTGTGACATTGCTCTGCCGAATGCGACCCAGAACGAGATTGACAAGGAATCTGCTGAACTACTGGTCAAGAATGGTGTTATGGCTGTGGGCGAAGGTGCGAATATGCCTTCCACACCTGAAGCGATCAATGTCTTCCAAGGCAGCGGGGTTTCGTTTGGCCCGGCCAAGGCCGCCAATGCCGGTGGTGTTGCCACCAGTGCATTGGAAATGTGCCAGAACTCCATGCGTCTGAACTGGACTTTTGAGGAAGTGGACAATCGTCTCAAAATGATTATGGATGCTGTCTATGATCAGAGTGTTGCGGCGGCGGAAACTTACGGCAAGAAGGGTGACTTGGTTGCCGGTGCTAATATCGCCGGGTTTGTGAAAGTTGCTGATGCGATGATAGCACAAGGTGTTGTTTAATCGGGCAAAAGGATTGCCCTTGACACCTTTAACGAATAAAGAAAACCAAAATCCCCTTGCCGTAAAGCAAGGGGATTCTTTTTTGGTTTTTGGAATATGTTTTGTTGCAAAAAATATCTTGTATAGCTTAGAATATGGCACAAGGGAAACAAGCTGATAACAGGAAGCAAATTATATGGAAAGATTTCCTTATCCGAGTACCGGGCTGGACCATCTGGATAAATTACTGACCCGACTTCAGTATGGCGACAATGTTGTTTGGCAGGTGGATGATATTGCCCACTATAAAGAACTGGTGGTTCCGTATGTGAATCGCGCGATTGTCGAGCATCGCAAGGTCATCTATATTCGCTTTGCCCAGCATACTCCCCTTTTGGAACCTCAGCGCGGATTGACGATTGTTGAATTGGATGCCGATACCGGCTTCGAAACTTTTTCGACACAGGTTCATCAGGTCATCTCTCAGCAGGGCAAAGGTGCTTTTTATGTCTTTGACAGTTTGTCGGATTTACTGACGACCTGGGCGACGGATTTAATGGTCGGTAATTTTTTCAGTGTGACTTGTCCTTTTCTCTATGAACTGGATACGCTTGCGTACTTCGCCCTATTGCGTGATCGTCACTCCTTCCAAACGGTTGCCCGCATACGCGGCACAACACAGTTACTGCTGGATGTTTACCATTTGGAGGGTACGCGCTATATTCATCCGCTGAAAGTCTGGAACCGGCATTCACATACGATGTTTCTGCCGCATCGAGATGACCAGAACCAATTTACTCCGGTTATAAACAGTGTCGATTCAGCCCGGCTGTTTTCCTATATATCCGATATTGCTCGCAGCCGAACACGGCGAAAACTGGATTACTGGGATCAATTGTTTTTGAACGCTGAAAATCTGGAGGATCGCTACTCCGACAGTTCAGAGTACACTCAGGCGATTCCGGAATACAGCCAGGCGATTGATACTATTTGTCGTATTATGGTCGGTCGTGAAGAGCGGATGCTTGAGCTTCTTAAATCGCACTTTTCTCTCCGTGACCTGCTGGATATTAAGGCCCGGCTGATTGGAACCGGCTATATTGGCGGCAAGGCGGTTGGGATGCTTCTGGCTCGAAAAATTCTTTGTGCGGACGCCTCTTTTGACTGGGTCAGACATCTTGAGCAGCATGATTCATTTTATGTCGGTTCGGACATCTTTCACACCTATGTCGTCCAAAATGGTCTCTGGAAACTGCGAATGGAACAGAAAACACCGGACGGCTATTTTTCAAAGTCAGAAACACTGGCACAAGGACTCCTGAAAGGGCGATTCTCAAACGAAATACGCGAACAGTTTCAGGAAATGATGGAGTATTTCGGACAGTCTCCCATTATTGTTCGTTCCAGCAGTTTGCTGGAGGACAGTTTTGGCAATGCGTTTGCCGGCAAATATGAAAGTCTGTTTTTGGTCAACCAGGGTTCACCGGAAGAGCGGTATGAAAAATTTGAGGCCGCGGTTCGTCAGGTTTATGCCAGCACGATGAGTCGGGATGCACTAACCTATCGTCTTCAACGAGGGCTTGATCAGATGGATGAACAAATGGCGCTCTTAGTGCAACGCGTTTCCGGAACGCATCACGATAAGTATTTTTTCCCGGATGTAGCGGGTGTGGGCATCTCTTATAATACTTTTGTCTGGAATAAGGAACTTGATCCAAAGGCAGGGATGCTTCGTGTTGTGGCTGGCTTGGGAACGCGTGCGGTGGATCGAACAGATGACGATTATCCGCGTTTGATTGCGTTGGACGCTCCCTTTATGCGGCCCCATTTAAGTAAGAGTAATGAGCGGCAGTTTTCGCAGCATTATATGGACATCCTTAATATTGAGGACAACCGATATGAAACGCTTTCAATCAGGCAATATCTGGCCCATGATTCGGACTGGAATGTTGATCTTCTGGTGACCGAAGATCAGGATGCGGTGATGCGGATGAAGCAGTTGGGGCTTGATTTTGGCCGACAGGTAATTTTCACATTTGATCCGCTTCTGGAAAAGACAGAATTTGTGGCCGTCATGCGGCGTTTGCTGGGAACTTTGGGCCAAGTGTATGATTATCCGGTTGATATTGAGTTTACGATCAATTTTTCTGACGGCTTGACCCCACAGATCAATCTTCTTCAGTGCAGACCGCTTCAGGCCTCTGGTGTCGGTCGAAAGGTTAGCTTGCCGGAAGAGTTGCTTCCTGAGCGAACACTCATTCAAACGCAGGGCAGTTTTATGGGGGGCAGTATTTCGCAGGCCGTCAACAAAGTAATTTATGTAGATCCTTCGGCCTATATTCAATTGTCCCAGCAGGAAAAGTATGAAGTGGCTCGGTTTATCGGAAAACTCAACAATCAATTCTGTAATAAAAAGACAGACTTTACGATGCTGATGGGGCCGGGCCGATGGGGGACCTCGACGCCTTCACTGGGAGTTCCTGTCCGGTTTTCCGAAATTAACCAAATGGCGGCTTTATGTGAAATATCCTATCCCGGCGGAAATCTGATGCCGGAATTGTCGTATGGGAGCCATTTCTTTATGGATCTTGTCGAAGGGCAGACTTACTACATTGCTCTGTTTTGCGAAAAAAGCGACATTGTCTTTCAGACCGGTCTGCTGCTGAGACGGGCCAATATGCTGACACAGATTTTGCCGGAAGCCGAGAAATATAGTGACGCTGTGTTTGTTTATGAGATTAAAGACGATATACTTATGCTGGAGGCGGATGTTTTCAGTCAGAAATTAGTCTGTTATTTTAATCCGGTCCGTTCCGAGCGTTCCTGACGGTTGGTATTGTTTGACAAAATCGTGGGGCTTTCTCTTCGGATAAGGTTTTTTTTGGTTGTAATCGGGCTTTAAATCCATACAATGCACCCATCATGGAACAACAGTTAAATTTAAACAAAATATTCAAACAGCATCTGGAGATGGAGCGGTTTTTTGCGGGCGATTTCGCTGTCAAGGGCGATGCCGAGCTGTTTGCAGGTGCTGACACCGGACAGGAGGCCCCCGATATGACCCAAGCACTCGAAACCATTGCGACAACAGTACGATCCTGCACGAAATGTGAGATCAGTTCGTCGCGGCTCAATGCCGTGCCGGGACAGGGCAACCCCAAGGCGAGATTGTTTTTTGTGGGTGAAGCGCCGGGAGCTGATGAGGACAAGCAGGGGCTGGCGTTTGTCGGCAGGGCGGGTAAGCTGCTGACGGAGATTATTAAGGGAATGGGGCTGAGCCGGGATGAGGTGTTTATCGGAAACATCCTCAAATGCCGTCCGCCGGGGAATCGAGACCCGAAGCCGGATGAAATACAGAATTGCTGGCCGTATTTGAAGCACCAGTTGGAGGTATTGCAGCCGGAGGTGATTGTGGCGCTGGGTGCACACGCGGCCCGGACACTGCTGGACAGCAAAGACGCCATTGGTAAGCTCCGCGGGCGGTTCCATGAGTACAAGTTCTCCGATGAAGTCCCACCGTCGAAACTGATGCCGACCTACCATCCGGCGTACCTACTAAGAAACTACTCCTACGACAATCGCAAACGGGTGTGGGAGGATATGATGAAAGTACTTGAGGAATTGGGTTTGTCAGTGCCGAAGAAGAAGCAGTAACACGATTAAATTGTCCCACAAATTTACGGGTTCGCTCCGGTCTTGACGACAGCTTCAAAATCGATACACTGGTTGAGATGAAAATAAAACCCATTATTTGCATATTAGGCGGGATTGGTAGCGGCAAGAGC
>QNBU01000093.1 GCA_003644215.1 Planctomycetota bacterium | reverse complement strand
GAGAAACTTCCGGACGGACGGCTTCCCCACGATCTGGCAAGGCGAAAAATTGAGGCCGTTTCCACAACCATTTCCCTGCTGGCAACGGCCTTTCTGAATCTGGCTGCGGAAAGCCGAAAAGAACTGCCTGGTAAAAAAACAGGATCAAAGGCGGCCCTTTATGAATTAACCGGCCCGATCAGTGAGGAAAAACTGCGTTCACTCGAACTTCGATTTCATAATCTTCAGTCGCTGTATGATACCTATGTATCCACAACGGAAACAGAAGTCTTCGATAACGACCTTCCGATTCTTCGCGGCCACATCAGTGTCGTACTGCACCTGCTGCGAACCGCCCGCGACTTCGCCCATTACTATGAGCGACATGCCAGCCCCGCCGTCCAGGAGAGCATAACCACACAAGAGGTCGAACACGGTCACGAGATACATACAACCCCGGCCGATGAGAAAACCGACCCCAAACAAAAACGGCTCGTCGAACCGGAGGCGTTGCTGGATACGCTGGTGGACTACTGCATTAGTTTCACTTGCCAGTTTCTCGCGCGCGCCGAACTGCTTTGCCGGGAGATGCTCAAACGCTATACCGAGATCGGCACCATCGAAGTCTCCATTCCGCAATACCGCGGATTTCATGTTCGTCCATCCACACTAATTTCCAAGTTGGTGCTGCATTATGGCAGTGAAATCAAAATGAAGCTTGGCGAGGAGGTCTATGACGCCGCCTCTCCACTGGAATTATTCAGGGCCAATGAACAAATCAACGCTCACAAACGCCGCTCTCTCGCACAGGAAATCATCTGTCTGGATTTAATCGCTTCAGGCGGCGGCGACAAAGACCTCCGAATGATTGTTCGGGCTGTTATTATTACGCTCGCCGAACGCGGAAAAATCATTGTTTATGAACAGCCGCTTAAAATTGAAGAAAAAGCCCCGCAGCCGGACGCCAAACTCATCGAGCAGATAACCGATGAAATCGCCAAGCTGCAGGCCACGGGGAAAATTGACATCGGCACCGACATTCGGGCCGTCTTCACCGGCGACAAACGCGCCCTGGAAGACATCGAACTACTGGCAGAAAACGGGTACGGAGAAAACAACTTTGGGGGCAACCTTTCCCTCCCGGAGCAACTAACCTACCTTCGGCAGTAATCCCGATCCTCATTGAAACACGGCTCGACACTATTGAGCCGCATTGGGGTCCGTGTCGGAAACGGACTCCGGGCTATCTTCCAACAACCCGGACAACGACATCATCAGGTTCTCAGCATTGGCGGCGGGAATCTGATAGACCCAGCCACTGTGTTTTTTGTTAAACTGATTAACTGCGTCAATCACCAGCAATTTCGCCTCCTTGGCTTTGAGTTCTTCCTCGGATTCAACCTGGCCAACCGTCTTTTCCACCGGTGATTTATCCAGATAATCCGCCAAAACCTTCGCATAGGTCTTTTCGCCCTTCTTTGCCAGCATCAGCTTATAGACGGTTTTGTCCTTCAATTTGCAGGTGTAGAGAAAATCAAACTGAAACTCCTGTAAAACATTCCCCGCATGGACAACATTGTCAAATCGCAGGGAACGCAGCGCCCCGAACACGGATTTATAAACGGTCTCTTTGTACTGTTTTCCGGCAGGCATATTCTGCAATTTGATATCGGCCCCATCGGCGGAGGCCGTAAGGATGTAGCTGCCCTCCGGCGTCCTGACGGCGACGCTGGACAACTGATCCTGCGGAACCTGAAACAATTGAGCATCCACAAAATCCATCGGTGCGGTCTTGATCTGCGGCGAATATTGAATCGAATAAACAGCCGTCTCAGAAAGCAGCCGCGCAAAGGACTCGCCGGTTTCATTACTCGGCGACAATACCAGAGCCACGATTTCGCCGCCGTCAGTGTCGGTAAACGAAACGACAGAACGAGCCGTCTGGGGAGTTACTTCCAGGTCAGCGTGGTTGTCCGGGCTGTCGGTGATCTTTTCCTGTGTGCGAATATCCAGACAGCCGTTAAACAGGGCATTGACCGCAGCGACATCCGCCGGATAATTGTCCTTGTCGGCAACAACAAAGCCGCCGTCTTTTCGACTCAGTGTCGTCGTTTTTTCGCCTCTTTCGCTGGTAATCGTAATACCCGTAACCGCTTCGATTTGAAGCCCCTCGATCAACGCTGAGCTGCTGAAATCGGCGGTACTGATATTTTGGCTGACCCAGTTTTGCAGAATCGCCCACCCGACCATGACAACGGTGATTATTCCAAGTACTGATAATTTCCTGTTACTCATTGACTTCTCCTATTTTTTCCACCGACGCCCCACACATCAGGAATCACTGGAATGACTGATATAATGTTTTCGTCTAACACTGCGATAAATACCCAGCCCGATTGCAACAATCAGGATCCCAATCGGCCCCGGTATTGTACAGTAAAAACGCATTCGCTCTTTGAGTGCTTCAACCCTTTTGCGTTTCTGCATCTTAATATCCCGCAACTGCTTTTCCGCCTTGCGCAGTTCCAGCTCAATCTTTTTCTTTTCTTCAACAATCGTCTGATTGATCAATGCCCCCTTGTTATCCTCTTGCAGCGATCGTAGTTTCTCATTCAATTGCGTCTCAAATCCCTTAACCTGAAGTTCGATAGCCCGCGTTTCCTCGAGGGTTTCCGCCTCAGCCGCTGTCTCGATGTCTTTGACAATGGTAAACGGCCGTTCATAGCTCCCGCGGGAACGAATGGAAATCAGCCGGTCTGAACCGGACAGGTTTTCCAGGGCGTTTAGCACAAAGGTACTGTTGTCGCCCACCGTGGACAGACCAAAGAGCGTCCTCTGGTAGGCCACCATGTCGCCCATAAAATCCACATCCGCCACCACGACCACAGCCCGGGATTCGGTCGCTTCGGTCAGGCCGGTCATCGTTTTTGTCTTCGGCTCTGCGTTCTCATCGGCTTCGCCGGTCGCCGCATCATCCGGCACTTGGATTCCTTGCGGAAAAGCACTCTTGAAATGACCGGTAACTCGATACGCCATAACCACCGGCTCGGTCCCGTCTCGGAATCGCCGCATAAAAGCACCATAATTGGGATTCATCAATTCGTAGGGATTCTCGATTGTCCAGCTATTGCCCTCATCAGAGGTCATCAGCAGCGGCACAAAGTCCAGTTGGGGTGAATTCTCATCCGGTTCCAGCGTTTTTAACACACCGCCGAAGACCGTTGACACCTCGCCCAGGTTCGCCGTAATCGGGTTTTCGGCGTTAAAGCAGTTCTTGGCCGCATTCAATTTCATAATACTAAGAATCTTTTCGGGACGGCGATTGGGATTGGCCGCCCCCGTTACCGCCAGCGAACGATCACCGGCAAAGGTCATTGCCGGCATTTCCAGCCCCCACGCTTTCAGCAGTTCGGGCATATTGGAAGCGGCATTGTGCGGAGCGCCGCCAAACTGCTGCTGCCGATCCGGCGGATCAGAAATACAATGCGGATCGAGGCAGATAATCGCCCTGCCGCCTTTGAGAACAAACTGGTCAATCGCAAACAGGGTCTTTTCCGGCAGTTTCTTGGGATGAACCACCATCAGTAAATCAATATCGGCAATCTCGTCGGTATCAGCGGGGATATTTGAGACTTCAAATTGTTTTTCCAGTTGAGCGATGATGCCCCACTTGCGTTTTCCCTGCTGGCCCTGCATCTGTTTCATTCGCAGCATATACTGCGAATCGCCCGTCAGCGACAATGAACTCAATATCCCCAACCGCGTCTTTTGACGGGTTACCGCCGTATCAATCAGATAGCTGATGTCATATTCAACGGATTGCTGCCGGTCCGGCGAGAAAAACTCAATTGTCCTGGTAACACCGAATTGTGTCTGCAGGACCATTCCGAAAAAGAAACTTTCGTCTTCGGTGATATTAAATCGCCGCAGGCCATAACGAATCGCCGCCAGTTCTTCCTCACTGTAAGGGCGGGGATCGATCACTTCCAGAATAACATTACCACCCGCCCAAGCTTCATACTCCTGAAGCAATGCTTTGACAAAGGTATAATAGTTATTGTAATAACGAATCTGATCGTTCGCTTTCATCGCGGCGGTCTTGGTATAAAACAACTTCAGCGTAATCGGCTGCTTGAGATCAGCTAAAATTTCCTTTGTTCCATCGGAAAGCGTGTACAATTTTCGTTCGGTGATGTCCAACCGGGCATTTTTGCCCAAATCCTGAGAAATCGAGATGGCCGCAACCGCAATGACCGCGATAAAAAATATCCCCAAAATCGCACGAGTGGTCCTGTTCATTTAGCTCGCCTTCCTTTCTTCCAGAATCAGCGCAGCGGCGTAAATCCATGCCGCGATTAAAATAACAAAGTACGCGATGTCCTTAAACTCCACCACACCCCGCATAATGGATTCAAAATGTGTTTGAAAACTCAGATTTTCCACCACGGCCACCATCGTCAAAGGCAAAGTCGCAGCGAGGTAATCCAGTGTCGTGGGATTACCGGCAAAAACAAGAATCGCACACGCCACGACGGAGAGGGTAAAGCTGATGACCTGATTCTTGGTCAGGGCTGAGAAAAACATACCAATCGCCAAAAAACCCCCCGCCATCAAAAAGGCGCCGATATAACCGGTGATGATCTGCCCCATATCAGGATCGCCCAAGTACACTACCACCGCCGGCAACGGAAAGGTCAACAGCAGCGCAATGCCCAAAAACGCCCACGCCGCGAAGAACTTGCCCAATACGGCCTGCGGCACGGTAATCGGCAATGTCAGCAGCAGCTCAATCGAACCGCTTTTGCGTTCTTCAGCCCACAATCGCATCGCGGCCGAGGGAACCATAAACACAAACAACAGCGGCAAGCCCGAAAAGAACAGCCGCAAATCCGCCTGCCGAATCTCAAAAAAGCCGTCCCTAAAGGGAAGATACCCCGCGAAAAACAGGAAGATTACCAGGAACACATACGCCACCGGCGTCGCGAAATACCCCTTTAATTCTCGTTTTAATACCGCTAAAAAACCAGACATAATTGCTTCTCCATAATTCCAGACCAGTTATCCGCCCTTGATTTTTTTGCCACAGAGTACACAGAGATCACAGAGAGGTTTTTTTATATATTTTTCTCTGTGGCCTCTGTGGCTAATATAATTTCGATTAAAGTTATGCTGTCTTTTTGGTTGTCGTTATTTTGCGAAAGACCTCGTTCAGATTGCAGCCGTGTTCTTTGGTCAATTTCGCAGGGGTTGAATCGACCAATATCTTCCCGCGGGCGATAATGATGGTACGGTTG
>QNBU01000092.1 GCA_003644215.1 Planctomycetota bacterium | reverse complement strand
ATCTCCTGCTTGGCAAGTGACCGGCACTTCCGGACGCAGAGAAAACTCGAAGTTGTCATTTTGGGTTATCTCGGCGCTGAACCGCTCAGCTGAGTCTTTGCTCGGGGACAAAAACTGGACTTCTGTTCCCACCGGGATTTGCCGAGTGCTTCGTTCGGTTCCATTACGGCCCGCAACTCCATTCTGTAATTGACTGCTGATAAATCCCAGCTTGGTTTTGATTGACAAAACGGCTTCATAGAATTTTTGGCGTTCCGTCAGATTCTGACCCGCTGAAAAAATTGTACACATTAGTTGATTCAGCCCGGTGTCAAATTCGTGACGAAGCGTAAAAATAGCATCTTTCTGCTTAACCCCGGCAAGGGCGGCAATGGCGGCTACAATATCCTGTTCCTCGCCATTGAGCTGCAGTCGTATCGCATTTTCACAAAAACTTCTTTCAGTCCTGATTTGCTGTTGTTTGATCCGCCTTTTATAACACATTAGCAACACAATAATCAGCAATGCAATAACCAGCCAACCAGCCGACTGAAGCCATTGGCCAGCCAAAAAATCCATACTCAATCCGTCGGTGTCAGGCCGCCCCATGGCCCGAAAGCGTTCCTGAGGCGTCATTGCCACAGCGAGCATTAAAAATAGATTATTCAACCCAAGAAACATAACTGTCAACCGAAATTAACTATCGAATTAAATTTGTCAGTTCACGCAAAATATCATTGGCCACCGTAATCGTTCTCGCATTGGCCTGGTATCCGTTTTGAGCCACCATCAAATTTACGAATTCCGTAGCAATATCCACATTGGACTTTTCAAGCGACTTGCCTCGAATCGACCCGGCGCCACCGCTCGTAGCCATCGAAGCGATCGGCTCACCGGAATTAGCAGTTGGCACAAAAGAACCACCCCCAGCAGCTTCCAGCCCTTCAGGATTCTGAAACAGGCCAATTTGCAAGGCCGCGACATCTACTTTAACGCCATTGGTAAATGTACCGACAACCATTCCCGAATTTTCGATGCTGATGCCAGATAAGGAACCGGCCTCATAACCATCCTGTGTCAACGCCGCCGCAGAAGACTGCTGACTGGAAAATTGTGTCAGTCCCGTAAATTCTCCCGGCGTCCCAAGATTAAGGACAACTGTCTGTGTGACGGAAGGATTGTTCTCAAATTGAACAGAAAATTCAGCCCGCTCTGTCAGAGAATTAAGCCCCTTGAAGGAACCGTCTGTATTGAACTCAATCCCGCTGATACGCCGATTCAGACTGTCGGAATTATGAATGTCGTACGCTCCCCATTCACCTGCCCGTTCACCGGTAATCGAATTAATCAGCAGGTCCCATGTATTTGTTGTATCGGTCTTAACAAAAGTTCCGCTCAATACATGTTGCTCGCCCATGTCATCAAAAATGGTAATCGTAAAGTTCTTATCATCATTGCCGCCAACATTCGTATAATTAAAATAGGTCGGCATAGTCAACGAATCTCCCGCCGCCGCCACATAAGACATTCCCGTTACCTGAGCCAGATTGTATCCAGCAGTATTGGCTGTTAAAACGATATTGCCCTCAGCATTCAGGATTGCGGTGCTATCATCGTACAGAGCCGTTACCTGATCCAGAATACTCTGCATCGTCTCGCCTGTCCCAGCCGCTGCACCCGTCCAGGTTATCGGCTGGTCGGTAAATACCGTCCCATCCTCTTTGATTCCCGAAAACAGAATGGTCCCTGTACTGCCCGCACCCAGTGCCGTTGCCCACTGGTCCAGATCAGAGAGATAGGTGGTGGAACTCGCCGCGATATCGCCACCGCTACTCGTAAAAGCCAAATTTGATATCAATATATGTGCTTCGGCATCATTACTCTCAGCCGAAGACCGCAGATTGCCGTTCATCACCAGTTCACCTGTTGAATTAGCCGGCATCGAAGCATCCCATGGAATATGGATGCTCGAGTCTCCAAGTGATTGGAACCCCTCTGTCTCCCCAAAACTCCCGATGCGCTGGACCTTATAACCGGTGTTTGGATCCACTAAGGTATTATTTTCATCAATACCAAACGATCCAACCCGGGTGTAGATATCCTGCCTTCCATCATTAAGCACAAAATAACCATTTCCATCGATCGCTACATCCAAATCCTGACCGGTCGAAACAATATTACCCTGGGTCATATTCTTTCGCACACCGGTAACCTCAACACCACTGCCGACCTGTTGCGGATTGGTGCCGCCAAGATTATCCGAGGAGCCACTGGCACCTTTAATGGTCTGGCTCAAAAGCTCTGAAAAAGTAACCGAACTGCCTTTGAATCCCGTCGTATTGACATTGGCCAGATTATTACCCGCAACATCCAGCATCGCCTGATGCGCTTTCAAACCGGAAACGCCCGCTGATAAAGCAGAACCCATAATCGACTCCTTTAAATCATCATTATTATTTCATTATCATACAAATACACATTAAAGCTGGACCCCTTTGACCTGATCCAGTTTCAAATTAAACATCGTCTCATTGACCCCATCCACACTGACAGCGGTATCCAAAACCAATTCACCATCGGCAAAAGAGACTCTTTGAACATGTCCTACAAGATTCCCGCCGGACTGTTCATCATAAAACTGGATATCTTTGCCCAGCATCGACTTGGCATAATCCCATTTGGCCATCGCCATCGCACCGGCGAAACTCGAGTTCATTGAGCCCATAGTCTCGTTCATCATACTGATATTTCCATTCATCTCCTCAGTCAGTTCCAACTGCGAAAACTGAGCAAGCTGGGCGGCCATATCTTTTTGTTCCATGGGCTCCAGCGGATTCTGATGCTGAAGCTCTGTTACCAGCAGCTTCAGGTAGTCCAGCTTTTGGTCAACCGCGTTCGTAGAAGTCATTGACATTTTTGAAAACCCTTAATTATTTACATTTCCAACTGGTTCGTCCCGTCCAAGACGGAACTACTCCGAAGATTTTAATGTGCAATCTTTATGCCATCTCAACAGCTGACTCAATCAATCTCAATCTAACTCATTTTCAATAAAGGGGTTAAGCGGTCAAGATTGACTGTCGCATGAATTGTTTCTTTATCCAAAAAACGAACAAGTGCATAATTATTCCCCATCCACCGGAAATTGTTTCCGCAGCAAGGAGATAGCTCAAAACCTGCGAATACAACACTGATAACGAGTCCGATAATCCTTCACTTCCGATAAGAATAATTCTACTGGTAATTATTCCATCGATTTTATCGAACGGTCCAACAATTCCCTTAAAGTTTTACTGCACTGTTGCCGATTTCTAAAGTACTCCTATCTGGATATGAAACGAAAAGACAACTTGATACTTGAGAAACGAAGACATGCTTGAAAAGATTTTGGTCGTTGGCAAACAACTCCAAGCACAAAAACTGGCAAGAGATTTTACACAACGGCTATATGCCGCTGACGATGCCGACGATATTTGGACACTGATCGAAAGCAGCGACCCCGATCTGATTCTTTTCGATGCCGATATTCCTCACGATACGATTCATCTGTCCTTAGAGGCATTCCGAAGGAGAGAAATCAATGTCCCCGTTGTCGCCGTCTGTTCCAAAGAGCACGCTGAGCATGTGAACAAACTTCTCAACGCCGGTGTCTTCGATGTCGTCGATGATTATGATGATGTCAGCCGCATGGGACAGATTATTGACAAGTTGCAGAATATCGAGGCCGTGTCCGAGTTCTTCTTGGAAGACTGCCCGCCATCGATTCCCATCGTCGGAAAAAGCCCATCTATGCAGAAAACGATGCAGATGATTCATATGGTCGCTTCAAGTTCTTGCAATCCGGTACTTATCGTAGGCAAGACCGGAACAGGCAAAGAGATGGCAGCCGAAGCGGTACACACCCTCCGCCACGGGTCCGATCAAAAATTCGTTGCGATCAACTGTGCCGCTCTGACCGCAAACCTACTCGAAAGTGAGTTGTTCGGCCATGTCAAGGGCTCCTTCACCAGCGCCGACCGTGAAAAAACAGGTCTGCTGGAACTCGCCCAAGATGGAACCGTTTTTCTTGACGAAATCAGTGAGATGCCGATGGATCTGCAGGCCAAGTTGCTGCGTGTTCTGCAGGAAAAAACTTTTCGCAAAGTCGGCGGAACCGAGGAAATCGTATGCAATGCCACGATCATCGCCACAAGCAACCGAAACCTACTCGAAGAAGCAAAAAAAGGGCGTTTTCGCCAGGATCTGTACTATCGGCTGTGCATCTGCCCCATCCAGCTCAGCCCGCTAAACAGTCGTGACCGCCGAGATGACATTTTACTGCTTGCGAAGTATTTCATCCAAAACTCTGTTATCTGCCCTGAAAAGAAGGGCAAAGTCAAGGGTCTGACGAAACTCGCCACTGAAACACTGCTGCGACACGACTGGGCGGGAAATGTTCGAGAGCTGCGAAATGTCATTGAACGAGCAATTTTGCTCGAACAAAGCGACCGTATCGGCACGACCAACATCATACTCCACACCGACTGCTTTGATCAGGATGACGCCTCATGCAGTTTCACTCCTGCGGCAGAAAAAGATTTCTCGCTGGAACGAGCCGAAAAAGAACTGATCGCGAAGGCCCTCGACGAATCCGGCTGGCAAAAGACACGCGCCGCCGCCCTGCTTGGTATCACACGGACAACCCTCTACGCAAAAGTCAAACAATACAACATCCAGCAGGCAGAAAAAAATACCGAAAAAAATCTTCAGCTCGCATAACAAAGCCATCCCCTCTTCCTAATCTGTCCAGTCATTGGACAGGGCTAAAAAAACTTTTTGCGGGTGTCGTTAATAAAATCAGAAGCCGCTTTGATGTCATCAGTTGCGGAGATCATAAACAGTTCATCGCCCTCCTGAATCACCTGGTTGCCTCGCGGGATCGTGAACTCACCGCTCTTGTGGCTGTAAACCGCTATAAAGACACACTGCGGCGGGAATTTGCGAATGGACGTAATGTCCTTAACGCTCTTGCCGGATACCCGTGCCGCTTTGGGAACGAGCATACGAAAAATTGCGGCCTTGCCGCTTCCGATGGTGGTAATCCGCTGGACTTCGGGTTTCTCTATCTCGAAAACCATCTGATTGACCAGCAGGTCCGTTACCCGCAGAATGGTATTCGCTCCGGCTACACGGTATGCCTTCTCATAGGCCGGGTCACGCATCCGCACGATAAGCTGTGATACACCGTAACTCTTGGCCAGAATCGTCGCGGCCAGATTATCCGCATCGTTGGCGGTTGTGGCAACAAAAACATCGGCCTTGTCT
>QNBU01000091.1 GCA_003644215.1 Planctomycetota bacterium | reverse complement strand
GTGTCATAACCGAAAGGAGCCACTTTTTCAAGAGCTATCTCACTGGGAATGCGACGGGCGGCCAGGGTGATATTTGCACTCCCAAAGTGTGGCACGGTCAAGCTCTGCTTGGCCGTGGAGATGCTGCACGGCGAGGTGGGGGTAAGCTCCATATTCCTAAGCAACCATTTCTGTATCTTTTTAAGGCCGATAATAGAGAGTGTTTTGTTTTATCCGCAGGCAAACACAATATTTTTTAAGAAAATATGAAAAATTAACCATATATCCTAAATCATCCATCTTAACATTGACGATAAGTCATTTGTAAAGATCAAATTGACTAAACTTTATGGAGAATGGAACTATGGAGAGTACAGTTGCAGAACAACGACACAATACTCGGCAGGACCTTAGCTGGCCCATCAGTATCTGGCTACCTGAGGCGAACCGCTTCTTTAACGGAAAAAGCGTCAATGTCAGCAGGGGCGGAGCGTTTATTTCTATCCCGATGACCACGCCGGTCGCGGCGGGCAATGAAATCGAGATCAACTACCCGCGAACCCAGACATTGGCTAAAGAAAAGGGCCAATATGCCCGCATCAAAAATGCCAAAGTACTGCGTGTGGATCGCAAACAGATGCTGCATGACGGTTCTATCGGTATCGCCGTGGAGTTTGACGAATAACACGGTGCGGATACACCAAGATTATAAAACCAGCACCGCTTCGATTAACAGCGGGTTTGTTACAGCAGTTGGCCGACAGGAGTAAAATCCTGCCGGCCGTTTTTTACACCCATCAATTTTCCTTGAATTGGCCCGCCAAACGGATACAATCACAAGCGAATGAATGACAAACTGTGAAAAAGGTATCCGTTGCAAGAGTCCACTACCAAAAACCAACTACCGCTTTCGCGAATCCAGAAGCTGATTGGCAATTATATGCACCAGTCCAAACGGGATAAGGCGTGCGCCTATCTTCGGGTGCGGGTTGATCTGACCGATTTGGTCGCGATGCGCAAAAAGTATTGCCGCCGCGTGAAAGTGCGAGTAACGACCAACGATTTTTTTGTCTATGCGATTGCCCGCGCCGTGAAAGAATATCCCCTGATGGCGGCGACGATTGACCCAACCGGCAACCATCTGGTCATCGCTGAGAACATTGGTATTGGTTTTGCCGTCGCGGCGCCGCAGGGGTTGGTGGTCCCGGTACTAAAACAGATGAATGATAAGTCGTTGATAGAGACGGCTAACGAAAGCCAGCGTCTGCTTGAAAAATCGCGGGCCAATAAGTTGCGGCCCGATGACTTCGACGGAGCCAATATGGTGCTGACAGGTCTGGGGATGTATGGGATTGAATCATTTTACGCGATCAGTCCGCCATCGGCGACAGGGATTTTATCGATTGGCAATATCGAAGAAGCGGTTATGCCGGTCAATGGTGGGTTTGAAACACGGCGGATGATGTATGCCGCGCTGGCGTTTGATCAACGCGTAGTCGATGAGTTTTATGCGTCCCGGTTTCTGGAAATGATTTGCGGCCTACTACAAAACCCAGCCGCAATGACGGGAGAATAAAAAAGTAGTAAAAAAATATTGACAAGTGTTCTTTATGAGAACATAATCAAAGAACAGTTGAAATATAAGATCGTTTTGATTTGCGATCTTCAAAACCAAGGCCGTTTCCTCTCATCCACGAAGCGGCCTTTTTTGCGTTTTGTAGGAGTTCAAGCTTCAGCTTGAGAGTTTTCACTTTTTTGTTCGTCGTTGGCAGTTAAGGATTCGGCGGGCTGCTCTTGAGGGGTGTTGTCCAATGTATTTTCGCTTATTGCTTCTGTTGTATCATCAGCGATTGAATTGGGTGTTTCGCAGGTTGTATGACTTTCGCTTAGAAATGCCGCGACGGCCTCGTAGTCGGCGGCTCCGTGGCACTGGGGTTCGTATTCAAAGATGGTCTCTCCGTGGCTGGGGGCCTCGGCGAGTTTGATATTCTGTCGAATGTGAACCGGTATGACTTGGGCTTGTGCCCAGGGATGGTCGCTTTCCCGTGCGCTGGAGAGGAAATGTTTAATGTCCTCTCGCACTTCGTTGGACAAACTGGTTCGGCTGTCGAACATGCA
Source organism: Planctomycetota bacterium (assembly GCA_003644215.1). GTDB lineage: Bacteria > Planctomycetota > Phycisphaerae > Sedimentisphaerales > Anaerohalosphaeraceae > 4572-13. Next base: position 3,209 of record QNBU01000091.1, on the reverse strand, counting down.
CATCAGAATGGCCGAAACGCGCAGCGACGGATTGATCCGTGACTGAACCAGCGTAACAGTTTGCAGCAGTCGGCTAAATCCCTGCAATGCCAAAAAGTGCGGCTGGATCGGGATAATGACCTCGCTGGCGGCGGCCAGTGCGTTCAGTGCCAGCAGACCCAACGACGGGGGGCAGTCAATGAGCAAGATGTCAAAGCGATCCTGTATTGATTCGACGGCTTGAGCCAAAATCGTTTCACGACCGACCTCATTGACCAACTCGGCCTCGGCGCCGACCAGATCAATGCCGGCTCCCAGAAGCCAGAGGTTGTTCCGAACGGGACGAATCGCATCGGCGATGTCGGCGTTACCGGTCAGTACTTCATAAACGCCCGCCGCATCAGGATCCCGGTCGGCCCCCAGATGGATCGTCAGATGTGCCTGCGGGTCTAGGTCCATCGCCAAAACACGCTGACCCTGTAACGCCAGTGCCGCCGAAACATTGACGACCGTGGTGGTCTTTCCAACGCCGCCTTTTTGATTTAAGATCGCTATTTTTCTCACTGATCCGCTTCCTCTTTCGGGATGGTTTCAACGGCGGCTTGTTTGAGATGTTTCAGGACGGCATCCAAGACGCCGTTTACAAAACGCGGCGATTGTTCGGTGCTGAACTTTTTGGCCATTTCGATACCTTCGTTGATGACGACTTTGGGCGGGATGTCTTCGCAGTAGCGCAGTTGATACGCCGCCATACGCAGAATCGCACGGTCCACATGGGACAGCCGCGACAGTTTCCATCGTATCGCAGCGCTGGCGATCAGGTCATCACAAGCGCGCACCTTTTCCCATGCTCCGTAGGTCCATTTTTCGGCCAGTTTCAGCACCATTGGGTCGTCGGTATTTTCGTTGAAGAAAATGCGCAGCGTTGCCTCTGCCTCACTGCCCTGGACATCCAATTGGCAAAGCGCCTGCATCGTCAGTTCTCTGGCTATCGTTCTGCGGTCCACTGTCGTTCCTTCAGTTGTCAATGAAATTCTTACAGCTTGCTGAGCAGGTCGGCCATTTCTATCGCGGCGATAGCGGCATTGGTTCCGGCGTTGCCTTGTTTGGTTCCGGCTCGCTCGATGGCCTGTTCGATCGTGTCGCAGGTCAGCACACCGAAAATAGTGGGTATCCCGGTATCGTAATTGATCTGGCCGACGCCGCGGGTGATCTGTTGGCAGACATAGTCATAATGACTGGTTGATCCGCGAATCACCGCACCGAGGCAGATCACGGCTCCATAGGCCCCGCTCTCGGCGAGCCGTTTGGCGACAGGGGTAATCTCAATCGTACCCGGTACCCAGACGACGGTGATCTGATCGTCGCCGGCGCCGTGGCGCTGCAGGGTGTCAATCGCGCCGCCGAGCAGTTTGCTGGTAATAAACTCATTAAACCGGCTAACGACAATCGCAAACTTGTTTTGCCCCGCGTTAAGTTGACCTTTAAGTTCCTCAATCATCTTGTACTCCATCTTAAAACATCTTTTTTCATTCAAAAAAGCGAATGACGCTTTCCGTATTTTATAGGACGACCGCGGAAAAGTCATCGAGAATTTGGACACTTCTGCGATTCCGTCTCGCCGAGCATCTTTAACTTCTGTAATTATAGCGGGTTACCAGCCGAAAGGAAAGGGGAAAGTTGACAAAGAAAAATATGGCAAAATCCAATGATATGGCTAAGGCGGGTGTTTTTTCAGACGATATAGCGATGTAACGCGGCAATCAATACAAAATAACTCTATTTGGGATCAATGATGTTGGATTCTGACAGCGATTTTGACTATGGAAACGAATGGGATCAGGCCGAGCAGATGGCTACAGAGGCCTTTGAGCTTTACGAAGACGGGCAGATGGCCGAGGCGATGGAAAAACTCAATGAGGCCATTGAGTTGGGTCCGGAACACGCGGAATGGTATTTTAATATGGCCTTAACGCTGGACGGGTTGGAGCAATATGAAAAAGCGGTGGAGTACTATCAGCAGGCGCTCGACTACACGCCGGATGATGTCGAGATTATGAATTGCCTTGGCGTGAACTATACAAGAACCGCCCAGTACGATTTGGCGTTGTCGATATTTGAACAGATCGAACGGATTGATCCACTATTTGAGCCGGCGTATTGCAACCGGATTATTGCCTATACCGAGATGGAGCAGTACAACCGGGCCGAGCAAATGTTCTATATGGCCCAGCAGATCAATCCGGACTGTCCGTTGTGTTACTACAATATCGGCAATTCGCTGTTTACGCAGGCCGAGTACGAAAGGGCGTTGTGGTGTTGGGATAAATGCGCCGAACTGAACCCCGACCATCCGCAAATCCACTACCGGCTTGCTCAGGCCTGTTGGGTCAGCGGTAAGGGGGATCGCGGACGAGAAGAGTTTTTGAACGAGCTTCGCAGCAATCCGCTGGAAATGGATGTACTGTTGGATTTTGGCCTGTTTCTGTTGGAAAGCGGCGATTTGGATTCGGCGAGTGAAAAGTTCAGCCGCGCTCTGGAATACGACCCACACTGCGCCCAGGCGCATTTTTATCTGGGCGAAATCTATCGTACCCGCCAGATTGTTACAAAGGCCGTTCGCTGCTATCTGAGCGCTATGAAATTTGACGAAACACTGATTGGTCCGCGATTTCGTCTGGCCGAAATCGCGTTTGCTGATGGAAACGAACGCGAGACCCGCCAGATGCTTCGGGCGGAATTTCAATTAGATATAGAAGATGCCGATGTACTGACGGCGATGGGGTGGATGTTCCTCAAGATTGGCGACCTGACCGACGCGAGCAACTGCTTTATGCAGGCCCTCAACGAAACAGATGCCAGCGGTGAATCTTTCTTTGGTCTGGGGATGTCGCTGGCGATTCACGGAGACTATGAAGGGGCAGCCGAGTGTATTGAGCAGGCGATTATCTTGGAACCGAGCCGGCCTGAACTGCGATTGTGTGCGGGATGGATTTATTACAAGCTCGAAAAATGGGAACAGGTTGCCAAATGTCTGGCCCAATGCCCCCAGCGCCAGCCATATTGCGGTCGCTACCGACAACTTCAAAGAGCGGCTTGTTACAAAAGATATCTGCACCGCTGCCAAAAATGGATCAGTCGACTTCTGCCCCGGATTCAATTTTCTAAAGATTCACGAAACTTTTAGAAACGGGTCTTGCCCTCAAAAATTGCTCCGTGTTTAATGCGAC
>QNBU01000090.1 GCA_003644215.1 Planctomycetota bacterium | reverse complement strand
GGACTTACGAGGGCGATATGAACAAGGCCCGCACCGATGCAGTGGATCTCAATGTGCTGGCCGAACAACCGCCAGCGGTGCCGGAAAGTTTTCGCAACTGCGAATTCGTTTTTTTAGCCAATACCGCCCCCTCACTGCAGATGAAATTATTGGACCCATTGGCACACCGCTCCTTTGTCGCTGCGGACACGATGAATCTCTGGATCGAAACAGCCAGTGAGGACTTAAAGCAGCTTTTACAGCGAATTGATCTGTTGATTCTAAATGACGGTGAGGCCAAACTGCTGACTGGCCAACACAATCTGGTCTCGGCCGCAAAAAGTATTCTGGACATGGGACCGCGATTTGTTGTTATTAAAAAAGGTGAACACGGATCGATGCTGTATGATGCCGCAGGCAACATTTTCCTGTTGCCTGCCTATCCAACCGCAGTGGTCATCGACCCAACCGGCGCTGGCGATTCCTTTGCTGGCGGGATGATGGGACACTTGTCGCAATCGGGGACTGTTGATGTTATATCGCTTCGCAATGCAATGGTCTATGGGACAGTCATGGCGTCATTTACAATCGGCGATTTTTCAATCCACGGAATTAAGACAGCCACACGCGAGATGATCGACGAGCGATTTGATCGGCTCCGTAAAATAACGCAGTTTTAGAGAAAAAACAATGCGGCTATTCGCGGCAATTGACACTGAATCGCAGGTGCAAGACAGAATCAAATATGTTCAACAACATTTGAAACGAGAATTGCATCTGTCCGGAAAAGAGATTAAGTGGGTACGCCCTGAGCAGACACATCTGACACTGAAGTTTTTGGGCGAGGTTCCCAACAGTACGATTATGCCGCTCTGTGATGTGATGACGCGAACGGCCGCCGAGTATGAAAGTTTTGAGCTGCGGATTCAGGGCTTGGGCGTCTTTGGGCGACCAGCCCGCGTGGTCTGGGCTGGATGCGAAATACCGACGGAACTGCTAAACATACAGGCACGGCTGGAAAACGAGTTTGAACAGATTGGCTGGGACAAAGAAAACCGTCCATTTGCCGGTCACCTGACGATTGGCCGGGTCAAAAGTGCCGCCGCTGGACACCGTTTAGCCAGAGCGATCCAGGCGTACAGTGATGAATACTTCGGGTCCGTTTCGGTCGATCAACTGTGCTTGTACGAAAGCCAGCTAAGCCGGACTGGCCCGGAATACAGCGCCGTTTGCACGGCCTCGTTGAAGTGAGTTTGAGAATAATTGGAAATGGGCCCAGCTCCAATAAAGTGGGTAGAAGTTGTCGCTGCGTCGGTTAAATTTTCATGACGAATTGACACGGGGGGCTTGTCCCCGAAAGACATGGGGGGTATACTTGCCCGTGCGAGGTATTTTTTGGAAGTTTCAAAATGTGACAGTTATTTTATGGCGGTTAAGCGTGTTCCATTGGAATCGGGTTGGGTCAGGCCATCCCTGATCAGGGATAGATAATTGAACGCCAAAAACATAAAATTACCAAACGAACCCATTTGGCAAAAATAGGTAAAAAGGCATAGCTGAAACTTGTTTTCATTGAAAAGCTGCGTTTAACCGTAAAAAACACGAAATGACCAAATGAACCCATTTTTCAGTAAATATGAATTATTAAGCATTGTTAAGTGATTATTGTACTAATGCATTTTCCGGATGCCCAGAAGAGCGACGCGTGAAGACATCGAAGACAGTGGCTTGCAATGACACGCTAAGAATATTAAACGACAGGACTTATGGCATATTAACCGATAGGGTAAACCAACCTGTTTGGATGTGGGCCTAAAAATATAAAGTTAAGGATGACACAGAAGCCGCTAACAAGGAGATAAATATGGCTAAAGCAAAAAAAACCGTCACAAAGAAAAAATTAGAGACCAAAACAACAGACGCCAGCGCCAAGGGCGGCGCCCTGGATCGGGCGATTGCCCAGATCGAAAAACAGTATGGCGCCGGTTCCATTATGAAAATGGACGACTCGAAGCACTACAAGATCGAAGGAATCTCTACCGGTGCCTTATCGTTGGATATTGCCCTTGGCGGCAGCGGCATCCCGCGCGGTCGGGTGGTCGAGTTTTACGGCCCGGAAGCATCCGGTAAGACAACGCTGGCGTTGCATGTGATCGCTAGCGCCCAAAAGGCCGGCGGCGTCGCGGCGTTTATCGACGCCGAACACGCACTGGACCCGACCTGGGCAAAGAAGCTCGGCGTCGATATCAGCAGTATGCTCATCAGCCAGCCCGATACGGGCGAACAGGCACTGGAAATCGCCGAGATGCTGGTCCGGTCCAACGCGGTCGATATTATCGTGATCGATGCCGTCGCCGCACTGGTTCCCGCAGCGGAGTTGCAGGGCGAGATGGGCCAGTCGCATGTTGGCCTGCAGGCGCGACTCATGAGTCAGGCCCTGCGGAAACTGACCGGTGTCATTGCTAAGAGCAAAACCTGCCTGATCTTCATCAACCAAATCCGTATGAAGATCGGTGTGATGTTCGGCAACCCTGAAACCACCTCTGGCGGCAACGCACTGAAATTTTACAGTTCGGTCCGGCTGGATGTGCGTCGTATTTCCACAATCAAGAATACGACCGATGAAGCGATCGGCAACCGTGTCCGCGCCCGTGTGGTCAAGAACAAAGTCGCCGCCCCGTTCAAAAAGGCCGAATTCGATATTATGTTCGACAGCGGCATCAGCTACATAGGCGACCTGCTGGATTTGGCCGTTGAGAATGACATCGCCACCAAGAGCGGGGCATGGTTCAATTACGGCAAAGTCCGGCTAGGCCAGGGCCGTGAAAAATCCAAACAATTCCTCGCCGACAATCCCGAACTGATCGACGAACTAAAACAAAAAATCCTCGTCGCCAAAGGGTTGATTGAGACAGAAGGAAAATAATATACAAAATAAGGGAGTCATGTAATGGGAGAACAAGAAGCTGTTATAACAGAAGAAGCTTCCAGTGAAACCGCTGATGCGACGACACAGTGTGTTACCGTTGAAAATGGTAGCCCTCATATATTTAAACCACCACATCAACCTATGATGCAGAAAGTGGGGATGTTCGCGTTCCCTTGCATTTTTGGGGCGATCTATCTTGCGGTTGCTATCTTTATGATCGTTATGTTATATCGCTTTGTCAGGGCAGTCGAAAGAATTGCAGATAAAGTTGAATACTGTGTTCCACGCGGACCGGAAAAATAATATTTTTTAGGCAGATTAACTGTGTTGAACTCAAACGAAATTCGACGAGCGTTTATTGATTTCTTTAAGGAAAAGAATCACCGGTTTCTGCCGAGTTGGCCGGTGACGCCGATTGGCGATGAGACCCTGCTGTTCACCAATGCGGGGATGAATCAGTTCAAGGAAATCTTCCTTGGCCACCGCAGTCCCGAATACGGCCGCGCTGTCAACAGCCAAAAGTGCATCCGCGTCAGCGGCAAGCACAATGACCTCGAAGAAGTGGGCATTGACACCTATCACCACACCTTTTTTGAGATGTTGGGCAACTGGTCATTCGACGACTACTTCAAGGCCGAGGCCATTGAGTGGGCCTGGCAGTTATTAGTCAATGTGTACGGGATCGATCCAAATCGGCTGTGGGCAACGGTCTTTGAAGGCGATGAATCGGACAACTGTCCCGCCGACACCGAAGCTGCCGAATTGTGGGCCAAGCTGACAACGCTGCCAAAGGAACGCATCCTGTTCTGCGGCAAGAAAGATAACTTTTGGGAAATGGGTACCGCCGGACCATGCGGACCGTGCAGCGAGGTGCATATCGATCTCGGCGCTGAACACTGCGACATGCAGCATATCCCCGGACACAAGTGCGCCGTCAATGCCGGGTGCGCCCGCTTTATCGAGCTGTGGAATCTGGTGTTCATTCAATACAACCGCAAACCCGATGGCAAGCTGGAAAAGTTAAATGCCAACTATGTCGATACCGGTGCCGGCTTGGAACGCATCACGGCGGTACTGCAGAAAAAGAGCAGTAACTACCAGACCGACCTGTTTATGCCGATCATCAGCGCCGTCGAGGAGCTGGCCGGTAAAAAGTTCACCGCACAGCTTGGCAACAAAGCCGACAACGCCTTTCGTGTCATCGCTGACCACATCCGCACGCTGACTTTTGCGATCACCGACGGAGTCAATCCGAGCAACGATGGCCGCGGCTATGTTATGCGGCGTATCCTGCGACGGGCATGCCGCTTTGGCCGGGCGCTGGATCTGCATGAACCCTTTATGCACAAGCTGGTCAATGTCGTAACCGGATACATGGGCGACGCCTTTGGCGAAATCAAAGAACGTGCCGAGTTCGTAACTTCTGTTATCCAGGCAGAAGAGGCCTCGTTCGGCCGCACGCTGGATCGCGGCTTAGAGATTTTCGCCGGGGCCGCAACGGCGGCAACAAAAAATAACAGAGTCCTCAGCGGCGAAGATGCATTTCAGTTATACGACACATTCGGTTTTCCGCTGGATCTGACGGAGTTGATGGCTCGTGAGCAGAACTTAACGGTCGATTCGGCGCAGTTCGAGGATTTAATGGCCCAGCAGCGCACCCGTGCGCGAGCCGCACAAAAGGGAACCTCGATGGCGGCAGTGCTGACCGGCGTAGAAATGCCGGTAACGGACGACGCACCCAAATATGAAATCGATTTCTGTGGCGCTGAACTGCTTGGCTGGATCGACGCAAAGGGCTTTGAGGCAACCGGAACTCTTTCCGATACCAAAAACACCGTTGCGCTGGTGCTGGATAAAACCTGCTTCTACGCCGAATCCGGTGGACAGGTTGGCGATTGTGGCATGATTAAAACAAAGACGGCCGAGTTTGCAGTCGAAAGCACAGAAAAAATCGCCGACTGTGTTTTACATCGTGGAAAACTGCTATCCGGTTCGCTGTCGGTCGGTGATGCGGTACAGGCCACTGTGGACAAGAATCGTCAGGCCACCATGAAAAACCACACCGCTACGCATATCCTGCAATGGGCGCTGCGATCGGTGCTGGGCGATGCGGTCAAGCAGCAGGGTTCGCTGGTATGCACGGATTATCTGCGATTTGACTTTACCTCTCCAAAAGCATTGACGAAAGACCAGATCAAAGAAATCGAAAACAAGGTGCAATCAAAGATTGCTGAGAACTTGCCGGTTACAACTGCTGTGATGAATATTGAACAAGCCAAACAGCTTGGGGCAATAGCCCTTTTCGGAGAGAAATACGGCGACGAAGTTCGGGTGCTTGCGATTGGCGCTAACGATGAAGCAGATATTCCCAAAGCTTTCAGCAAGGAGTGCTGCGGGGGCACACATGT